>JBBILK010000146.1:0-7045 GCA_037444965.1 Actinomycetota bacterium
GCCGCGGCCGCAGCGCCGGCCGCGACGGTGGCCGCCGCCGAGGCCGCTCCTGCGCCTGAGAGCCAGCAGGCCTCCAACGCCACCAGCTAGCTAGGGAGCGCCTGTGCGCCTGCCGCGTCGCCTCCGGTACGGCGACACCGCGACGCTGACGGAGCACCTCGACGAGCTTCGCCAGCGCCTGATCATCTCGCTCGTTGCGATCGCGCTCGCGTTCGGCTTCGCGTACGGCTTCCGCAAGCCCATCCTCGAGGCGCTCCGAAAGCCGCTCGAGGGCAAGGACGTGACGACGCTCGGCGTCGCCGAGCCGTTCATGACCTCGTTCATGGTCAGCCTCTACGCGGCGCTCGCCGTCGCGATCCCGGTGATCGTCTACCAGTTCTGGTCCTTCGTCGCGCCCGCGTTCGAGGAGAAGGACCAGCGGCTCGTCTCGCGGCTCGTCGTCTTCGCCACCTTCCTGTTCGCCGGCGGCGTGCTCTTCTCGTACTTCATCGTCCTCCCGGCGGCGACACCGTTCCTGCTCGGCTTCGACGCGGACCAGTACGACATCCAGATCAGGGCGCGCGACTACTACTCGTTCGTCTCGCTCACCTCGCTCGTGATCGGGATTCTCTTCGAGCTGCCGATCGTGATCCTCGCGCTCGTCCGGATCGGCGTGCTCTCCGCGGCCAGGCTGCGGCGGAACCGCCGCATCGGGATCGTCCTCTGCTTCGCGCTCGCCGTCGCGCTGCCCGGCATCGACCCGGTGACGACGACGCTGCAGGCAGTGCCGCTGCTGCTCCTCTTCGAGTCCTCGATCTGGCTCGCCTCCTTCTTCGAGAAGCGCTGGGCGGCGCAGGCTGCCGCGCGAGAGGCGGCCGAGGCGGCTGAAGGGCCCGAGCTGGGCGGCACGAGCCAGGCGTGAGGGAGGTCTACGCCGCCGACTGGGTCCTGCCGGTGGACAGGGCCCCGATCGAGCGCGGTGGCGTCGCGGTCGAGGACGGGCTGATCGTCGCGGTCGGGCCGGCCGCCGACCTCGAGGGTGAGGTTCACCGCTTCGAGGACGCGGTCGTCGTCCCCGGGTTCGTGAACGCGCACACGCACCTCGAGTACGCCGTCTACGCCGGCTTCGGCGACGGTCTGCCGTTCACCGACTGGCTCGGGCTGCACGTCGACCGCAAGCGGGCGCTCGACTGGGACGACGCCGTCGCGATCGCACGCCTCGGTGCCGCCGACAGCCTCGCCTGCGGCGTGACCACGGTCGCGGATTCGAGCTTCACCGGCGCGGCGGCCGTGGCGGCCGCCGAGCTCGGGCTGCGGGCCGTCGTGCATCTCGAGGTATTCGGCGAGGGAACGGAGGAGCTCGCGACTCGCTTTCGCCCGAACCTGGAGCGGATCGAGCCCGTGCTGTCCGAGCGCGTGAGGCTCGGCGTCTCGCCCCACGCGCCGTACACGGCCTCGCTCGAGCTCTACCGAGCCTGCCTCGCGCTCGGACTCCCCGTTGCCACGCACCTGGCCGAGAGCCCGGCGGAGCGCGAGTGGCTCGTGCACGGCGGCGGACCATGGCAGTCTCTGGCGCGCTTTCTGACGGCTCCGGCGGGCGACACGGGCGTCCGGATGCTCGCCCGCGAGGGGTTGCTCAGCCCTTCGCTCGTCGCGGCCCACTGCGTCACGGTCGAGCGGGACGAGATCGACCTGCTCGCGCGACACGACGTCGCCGTGGCCCACTGCCCGCGCTCGAATGCGCTGCTCGGCTGCGGGATCGCCCCCGTTCCCGAGCTGATCGAGGCCGGGATCAGAGTCGGGCTCGGCACGGACAGCCCCGCCTCGACGCCCTCCTTCGACATGTTCGAGGAGATGCGGGCTGCCGTCGCGCTCGCCCGGGCTCGCAGCTCGCGCGCGGACGCGCTCAGCGCCCATGCCGCCCTCGAGCTGGCGACGCTCGGCTCGGCGCGCGCGCTCGGGATGGCTACCGAGATCGGCTCGCTGACACCCGGGAAGCGCGCCGATCTCGCGATCGTCTCGCTCGCCGACTCGTCCTACCTCCCCTGGGAGGATCCGGCGGTCGCGCTCGTCTTCTGCGGCACGCCGGAGAGAGTGTGCCGTACCATCGTGGATGGCGAGACGCGCTACTCGAGAGGAGGTTCCGGATGGCACGAGCTTCGGCAAAAGGCGGCAAGCGCCCGCGGCCGAATGCTCGCGCGAAGCAGGCGACCCAGCGCGTGACCGCCCAGCCCGAGCGCCGCAAGGGAGGCTACGAGGACCAGCTCTTCTTCACCCGCATGCGGCGGCACATGAAGTGGGTGTTCGCGCTGCTCGCCCTGGTCTTCGCGATCGGCTTCGTCGCCTTCGGGGTCGGCGCCGGCGGCACCGGCATCGGCGACGCGATCAGCGACTTCCTCGGCGGCGGCAGCTCGGACATCCCCTCGATCGAGGACGCGCAGAAGGCGGCTGACGAGAATCCGACCGACCCGGAGGCCTTCCGAGACCTCGCGAACGCCTACCTCGCCGCGAACCAGAACGACAAGGCGGCGGACGCGCTCGAGCAGTACCTGAAGCTCCGGCCCGACGAGTCGACGTTGCGGGAGCTCGCCGCGCTGCGGCAGACCATCGCCGACGCCGCCTACCAGGAAGCCGAGCTGCTGCGCCGCCAGGGCGCGAACGACTTCGCGAGCAGGCTCTACCTCGTCCCGGGCTCGAGCGGCTTCCTCTCGGCCGTCGGCGGCAATCCGATCGACCAGGCGCTCCTGAACGCCGCCTCGGCCAAGACCGACGATGCCTTCGAGAAGGCCCGCGGGCTGTACGGAGATGTGGTCTCCGTGTACGAGCGGCTCGCCGAGCTCGTTCCCGGCGACGCCACGGTCTACGTCCAGCTCGGAGCGGTCGCCGAGCGGGCCGGCGACGGGGAGAAAGCGATCGCCGCCTACCAGGACTACCTGGAGGCGGAGCCGGACGGCGAGTATGCGCAGCTCGTGAACGAGCGGCTCGTCTCGCTCGGCGTCCTGGAGCCGGACACCGCGGCGCCAGGCGCGACGACAGGCGAGACGACCGGCGACACGGTCCAGAACTGAGACCCCGCGCGTTCCCGCGTCGCATCCCTGCTAGGCTCGGGCGAGGAAGGACGATGCGGAATCCCGTCCGCACCGAGGCCGAGGCGTTCAGCTTCACGCTCGTCATCGCCGGGCTCGCGCTGGCGATCGGCATCGCCGCCTGGCTCGGAGGGCCCTGGGTCGCCCTGGGCGTCTTCATCGGGCTCGCGCTCGGCGTCCTCGCCGGCATCTTCCTGCGCAGCGAGCCGAAGGTCCGCGAGCCGGCGATCTGGGAACGGCAGGGCGCGGGGCCGGCACGGCGAATCCTCGTCATCGCGAACGAGACCTGCGCCGCGCGGGGGCTCGGCGACGAGATTCGCTATCGCGCCCGCGGGTACGACGCCGACGTGCTCGTCGTGGCACCCGCGCTGAGCTCGCACGTCCGCTACTGGACCTCGGACGTCGACGGCGCGCGCGACGCGGCGCGCGCACGGCTCGATTCCTCTCTCGCCGCTCTCGCCGCGGCCGGCGTCCGCGCACGCGGCGAGGTCGGCGACGAGGACCCGCTGCAGGCGATCGAGGACGCCCTGCGCACGTTCGGCGCCGACGAGATCGTCATCTCCACCCACCCGCCGGGCCGCTCGAACTGGCTCGAGAAGAACGTCGTCGCCGGGGCCCGCGAGCGTTTCGAGCTGCCGATCACGCACGTGGTCGTCGACGTCGAGCACGAGGCGGCGACGGTCGAATCCGCGGAAACGGTCTGACCGCTTACCCGCCGACGCTCTGGACGACGAAGTCGGCGACGGCCTGGATCTGCTCCTCGCTCAGCTGACCCGCGAACGGGGGCATCGCACCCGCGCCGTTCGTGACGCGGTCGACGACGAGCTCCTTCGAGGGCTTCGAGTCGTCGAGGTTCGGGCCCACGGTGCCGGTCGCACCGGCGGCCGCGAGCATGTGGCACGAGCCGCAGCCCGCCTGCGCGAAGACCTCTTTCCCGTCCGTCGCGGTGACGCCGCCGCCACCGCCGGCGGGTGCCGCGCAGGCCGGCTCGTCCGGGTTCGCGGCACAGCGCGCGACGAAGAACGCGACGTCGTCCGCGTCGGCTCCCTCGAGGAGATCGGCCGGCATCCCGAGCCCGATGCCGGGGAGCGCGATCTGCTCCCGCACGACCTGCTCGAACGTGCTCTCCTCGAAGCCTTCCGCCCGAGCGGAGCGGAACGCGTCGTCGAGGTTCGGGCCGACCGTGCCCGTCGAGCCGGCGGCGGCGAGCGTGTGGCACGAGGCGCAGGTCGCGTCGCCTGGATCGCCGTCGCCGTTCAGGAACAGCTGCCGTCCGTTGTCGAGGTTCGTCCCCTCGCTGACGCCGCCGCCGCAGCCGGAGGCGGCGAGCAGCGCGGCGAGCACGAGGAGGAGCAGACCGACCCGCACGGCGCTCAGATGACGTACACGGTCGTGTAGACGATGATCCACATCACGTCGACGAAGTGCCAGTAGATCCCGGGTACCTCGACCCCGAGGTGGTGTTGCGGCGTGTAGTGGCCTCGCACCGCTCGCACGAAGGCGAACGTGAGCAGCGACAGGCCGACGAGGACGTGGAGCCCGTGGAGGCCGGTGAGGCCGAAGAACGTCGTCGCGAAGGCGTTGTCCTTCGGCGCGAAGCCGATCCGCGTGTACTCGCGCGCCTGGATCAGCAGGAAGGTGATCCCGAGCAGCATCGTCAGGCCGAGCCCGGCGATCAGCCCCGCCCGGTGATTGCGCTTGATCGACTGCAGCGCCCAGTGCACGGTAAAGCTCGAGGTGACGAGGATGATCGTGTTCAGGAGAGCGAGGTAGACGGGCAGCTTGAACGGCTCGGGCGGCCACTCGCCGGGATCGGCGGACACGCGGGCGAAGAAGTAGGCGGCGAAGAACGAGCCGAACAGCATCGCCTCGGAGGCGAGGAAGAGGTAGATCCCGACGAGCGGCGCCTCGATCCGCGAGCTCCTGTGCGCCGCCGGCGGATGGGCGTCGTGCGCGTGGACCTCGGCGTGCGCCGCGGTCGTCATACCAGAGCCTCCACGTCGCTTCGCTCCGCGACGATGTGGCGGATCGGGAGCCTCGTCGCTCCCGACAGTCGCTGGATCAGGTCGCGCCGCAGCCAGCCGGAGCTCGTCTTCGGGAACGTCGAGACGACGATCTCGTCGATCGGCTCGTCGTGTAGCGCGTTCAGCGCGGCGGTGAACGGGTCGGGATCGCCGAGATGCCCCGAGGCGTCCACCCCCGCGTCGTGCAGTCGCGCCAGTGCGGCGTTCAGCCGCCGCTGGGCGCCCGGCTCGTCGGAGGGCGCGACGAGCGTGAAGTGGGCGGGGGACTGCTCGGCCCGCTCCCGCAGCACCGAGAGCAGCGTCTCCCCGACGATCGTCTGGTTGGCGAGCACGAGGACGTGCACGCGCTCGCGGGCGCTCCCCAGGTCGACGACGACGTGCGTGACCGGGACGTCGGCGATCTTCCGAGCGCGCTCGACGAGGTTTCGCCGCAGCCAGCCCGAGTGCGCCTGGGGATGGGTCGAGATGATCACCTCGTCGGGGTGGTACTGGTGCAGGCCGTCTCGCAGGGCCTGCAGCGGATCGGGATCGACGATCGTGCCTCGAGCCGCGATCCCGGCCTCGTGCAGGAGGTCGAGGGTGCGGTGCAGCCGGCGCTCGGCCGCCGAGGCGCGGCTGTCCTGGTAGACGACGTAGCCGGCCCGTGGCTCGTTCTGCGGGCAGATCACCGTCACTCTGATCGGGCCGTGCGCGGCCCGCTCGCGAAGCTCGTCGAGGAGCGTCCGGCCCGCGACCGTCTCGTTCGCGAGCACGAGGATGTGCCGCGGCTCCGTCAATGCGCACCGACCTTCTCGGGCTCCGGAACCGTAGCCGCCGCGCCGCCGAGGATCGCGTGGCGCGCGCCCGGCACGCCGTACTCGTACGGCCCGCCGACGACCTGCGGGATCTCGTCGAAGTTGAACTTCGACGGCGGCGACGAGACCTGCCACTCGAGCGTCAGCGAACGCCACGGGTTGGATGTCGCGGGCGCTCCTCGCAACCAGCTCGTGATCATGTTGTAGACGAAGATCATCGTCGACGCTCCGAGCGCGAACGCGCCGATCGAGCTCAGCATGTTCCAGTCGGAGAAGGCGGGGTCGTAGTCGGCGACGCGCCGCGGCATCCCGCGCAGACCGACGTAGTGCTGCGCGAAGAAGGTCACGTTGAACGCGATCAGCGTCGTCCAGAAGTGGAGCTTCCCGAGCGACTCGTTGTACATCCGGCCGGTCATCTTCGGGAACCAGAAGTAGGCGGCGGCGAAGATCGTGAAGACCGAGCCACCGAAGAGCACGTAGTGGATGTGGGCGACCACGAAGTACGTGTCCGACGCATGCTGGTCGATCGTGACCGAGCCGAGGAAGATGCCGGAGAGGCCCCCGATCACGAACATCGAGACGAAGCCGAGCGCCCAGAGCATCGGCGTCTTGAAGTGGATCCGCCCCTCCCAGAGCGTCGCGAGCCAGCTGAAGACCTTGATCCCGGTGGGGACGGCGATCAGGAGCGTCGTCACCATCATCGGGATCCGGAGCCAGGGCGCCATCCCGGCGACGAACATGTGGTGCGCCCAGACCGAGAAGCCGAGGATGAGGATGCCGACGAGCGAGATCGCCATCAGCCGGTAGCCGAAGATCGGCTTGCGGGAGAAGACCGCCAGGACCTCGGAGATGATCCCGAAGCCGGGCAGGATCATGATGTAAACGGCCGGGTGCGAGTAGAACCAGAAGATGTGCTGGTAGCCCACCACCCAGCCGCCGCCGCCCGGGTCGAAGAAGTTCGCGTGCAGGACGCGGTCGAGCAGGAGCATGAACTGCGAGCCCGCGATGAACGGCGTCGCGAGCACGACGAGCAGCGAGGTCGTGAAGTTGGCCCAGACGAGCAGCGGCATCCGCCAGAAGGTCATGCCCGGCGCTCGCATCGTGATGATCGTGACGAGGAAGTTGAGCGCGGTCAGGATCGAGGAGGCGCCGGCCCACTGGA
>JBBILK010000147.1:0-223 GCA_037444965.1 Actinomycetota bacterium
GCCGCAGGCTCCGCAGTCGCCGCCGGAGTCGCCTCGGGTTCCCCGGCGCCGCCGCATCCGGCGACGACCGAGCCTGCCAGCCCCGCTGCGATCACCAGGGTCAGTGCTACGCCGGCACGCCGTGCAAGAGGTCTCACGTCAAAGTCCTCGGGGTCGGTCGGATCATAGGGCGAAGGAAGATCAGCGTCTAGGGCCCGGCCCGGCTCGCCGCTGACGCCGAGCG
>JBBILK010000147.1:233-7043 GCA_037444965.1 Actinomycetota bacterium
TGCTCGCCCGGACGACGACGTCGTCGAAGCGGAGGTCGCCCACACCGGCTGCGAAGAGGCCGATCCTGCCGCCCGTTCCCGCTGCCCGCGCCTTCACCACGACACGGCCGCCGACCGAGAGCCGCAGGAGCTCACCGCTACAGTCGGCAACGATCGTGTAGCGAGCGGCGCCGACCGGGACGCGCGGAGACGCGGTCCACGCGCCGCCGCCGGAGACAACCTCGAGCGGGCCGCCGTCTCGGCGGAGGATGGCAGCCGTCCCGTTCGTCGCCACCGCGAGCAGGTCGAAGCGGTCCGGGCTGCGGTAGTGGCAGAGAATGCCGAAGCCCGAGGTCGTGCCCAGGCCGTGATTCTCGACCGCGACCCGAACCACGGGCCGGCTGAACGCCCGGCCCGAGTCGACGGTCGCGAAGTAGTCCGGGTCTGCGATCCGGACGACGAGCCGGCCGTCCTCGTAGCCCGCGGACGCGACTCCGGCGTCGAAGACCTCCCAGCCGCTCCCGGGATCGGAGAAGTCGTCCCTGAAGACGACGTGCGCGGACCCGCCGGTCGCCGGCGCGGTCTCGGCCGCGCCGACGGGCTCCTGCGCTGCCGTGACGTGCGGCGGCTCGGTCGCAGGTGGTGCGTCCGCCGGAATGCTCGCGGCGGCCAGTCTCGGCGGCTCTGGCTCGCCGCCGCCCGTGCGGGGAGCGAGGAGCGCGGCCGTCGTCCCCACGACCGCGAGCCCGAGCAGGGCGGCCGCGGCGAGCAGCCGCATGCGCAGCCGGCCGTGGCCGCGGGGCGGCGTAGGCGTGAGCGCCGCGAACGTGGCGCCGAAGCAGAGCTGCTCGCGGCCGCCGAGCGAAACCTCGCCGCTCATTCGCCTGCCGGCGACGAACGTCCCTCCGGGGGAGCCGAGGTCCTCGATCGCGTAGCCGCCCTCCGGCCGGCGGCGGAGCACGGCATGCCGGGGAGCGACTTGCTCGTCGCCACGGAGGACGAGGTCGCAGCGCCGGTCGCGACCGACGACCAGCTCGTCGCCGGCAACCTCCACGGCTCTGCCGGCCTCCCGGCCCGTGAGCACCTCGAGCCACATCCGGGGGACCGATGCTAGCCAGCGTGCCGGGCGGCGCCCCGCCCGCGCGAGCAGCGGGGGGCCGGCTAGCCGCCGACGGCGGCGACGGTGACGCCGGCCTCGGCGAGCGCCGCCTGAGCGGCGGCCAGCCGGGCGAGCGGCACGCGGTAGGGCGAGCACGAGACGTAGTCGAGCCCGAGCTCGTGGCAGAAGGCGACGGAGCGCGGGTCGCCGCCGTGCTCGCCGCAGATGCCGAGCTTGACTCCCGCCTTTGCACCGCGAGCCCGCTCGACCCCGATCCGCATCAGGTCGCCGACGCCGGCCCGGTCGAGCGTCTCGAACGGGTTCGCGTCGAGCACCCGGTCGTCCAGGTAGCGCGTCAGGAACTTCCCCTCCGCGTCGTCGCGCGAGAAGCCGAGGGTCGTCTGGGTGAGGTCGTTCGTGCCGAAGCTGAAGAAGTCCGCCACCCGGGCGATCTCGTCCGCCCGCACGCAGGCGCGCGGAAGCTCGATCATCGTCCCGACGGCGTACTCGATCGACGTTCCTGCGGCCTCGAGCTCCTCGTCCGCGGTCGCCACGGTCAGCTCCCGCAGGCGCCGGAGCTCCTCCGCGAAGCCGACGAGCGGGTGCATCACCTCCACCTGCGGCACGGTTGCGGTCCGGGAGGCGACGGCGACTGCCGCGCGCACGATCGCGCGCACCTGCATCTCGTAGATCTCCGGGTAGAGCAGCCCGAGCCGGCAGCCCCGCGTCCCGAGCATCGGGTTCGCCTCGCGAAGCGCACGGATCCGGTGTGCCATCTCCGGGCTCTCGGCCTGCTCCAGCGGCGGCAGGAACTCGTGCAGCGGCGGGTCGAGCAGCCGGATCGTGACCGGGAGGCCCGCCATCGCCTCGAAGATGCCCTCGAAGTCGGCCTGCTGGAAGGGGAGCAGCCGCTCGAGCGTCCGCCGCCGCTCCTCCTCGGAGCCCGCCATGATCATCTGGCGGACGATCGGCAGCCGATCCTCCGCCATGAACATGTGCTCCGTGCGGCAGAGCCCGATTCCCTCCGCCCCGAAGTCGCGCGCCTTCGCGGCATCCTCGGGCGTGTCCGCGTTCGCGCGGACGCGGAGCCGGCGGAACTCGTCCGCCCAGTCGAGGATGGTGGCGAAGTTCTCGTCCATCCTCGGCGCGACGAGCGGCACCTCGCCGAGGATCACGCGCCCCGTGCCGCCGTCGATCGTGAGCACGTCCCCCTCCCGGAAGACCCGCCCGTTGATCGTCGCCTGCCCCGGCTCGAGGTGGAGGGCGTCGCAGCCGGTCACGGCCGGTTTCCCCATCCCGCGTGCCACGACCGCGGCGTGCGAGGTCATGCCCCCGTGCGCGGTGAGCACGCCCTTCGCCCAGATCAGGCCGTGGATGTCGTCCGGGGTCGTCTCCCAGCGCACGAGCAGCACGCTCTCGCCGCGGCGACCCTCGTCCTCGGCCGCGTCGGCATCGAAGACGACCTTTCCGGTTGCCGCTCCCGGCGACGCGTTCAGGCCCTCGGCGATCACCTCGACCGTCGCGGCCGGGTCGATCATCGGGTGGAGGAGCTGGTCGAGCTGCCCCGGATCGATGCGGGCAACGGCCTCCTCGCGCGAGATCAGCCCCTCGCCCGCCATCTCGACCGCGATCCGGAGCGCCGCCGCGGCCGTTCGCTTCCCCGTCCGCGTCTGCAGCAGATAGAGCTTGCCCTCCTCGATCGTGAACTCGATGTCCTGCATCTCGCGGAAGTGCTGCTCGAGCCGGATCAGGGTCGCGAGCAGCTCCGCGTAGGCGCCCGGGAGCTCCTCCGCCATTCGCTCCAGCGGCTCGGGCGTCCGGATCCCGGCGACGACGTCCTCGCCCTGGGCGTTGACGAGGAACTCGCCGAACACGCCGCGCTCGCCCGTGGACGGGTTGCGCGTGAACGCCACGCCGGTCGCGGACGTGTCGCCCTTGTTGCCGAAGACCATCTGGACGACGTTGGCGGCCGTGCCGAGGTCGTCGGGGATGCCGTTCGCGCGCCGGTAGACCTGGGCGCGCGGCGTGTCCCACGAGTCGAACACGGCCGCTACCGCCCGGAGCAGCTGCTCCCGGGGATCCTGCGGGAACTCGTGGCCCGTCGCCTCCCGGTAGATCGCCTCGAAGCGCCGGACGAGCTCGGCCAGGCTCTCCGCATCGAGGTCGACGTCGCTGGCCGCCCCCCGATCGTCCTTCAACCGCGACAGCTCGCGCTCGAACCGCTGCGGGTCGATCCCGTCCACCACCTCGCCGTACATCTGGACGAGCCGCCGGTACGCGTCCCAGGCGAACCGCGCGTTCCCCGTCGCCCGGCCGAGCGCTGCCGCGGTCGTCCCGTTCAGACCGAGGTTCAGGATCGTGTCCATCATCCCGGGCATCGACACCGCCGCGCCCGAGCGGACGGAGACGAGCAGGGGGTCGTCCGGATCGCCGAGGCGCTTCCCGGTCTCGGCCTCGAGCCGCGCGACGGCCGCACCGATCTCGCCCTCGAGCCCTTCCGGGAAGACGCCCCCGGCGCGCGTCGTTGCGACGCACGCTTCGGTCGTGACGCAGAAGCCGGCAGGCACCGGGATCCCGAGGGCCGTCATCTGCGCGAGCCCCGCCCCCTTGCCGCCGAGCAGCTCGCGCCCGAGGTCCGCGGCGTCGGCGAAGTCGAAGACGTAGCGCCCCATCGGCCCTGACTCTATCGAGGGAATCGTGCCTCCACGGGAACCTGCATCCCTCGCTCGCGGTCGAAGGAACCGACGAAGGGGGATGCGATGAAGAAGATGCGGTGGTTGATCGGAATCGTGGCGGTGGTGGGGATCGCGTTCGCGGTGGGCGCCTGCACCGGCGGCTCGGAGGAGCAAGCGGCGCCGCCTCCGAGCGACGTGGCGGTCGCCGGCGACGGGAAGGTGGTCGAGGGTGTCGTGGAACGCGAGGAGGGCTCGGCCGTGGCGGCACCGCCGGCGGAGGCGGCTCCCGCGCCGGCTGAACCAGGCGTTGACCTCGGGGGTGCCGAAGAGATCGCGGTGATCCCGCTCCCGGAGGTCGGCCCGAAGGTGATCCAGATCGCGACGCTCTCGCTGAGCGTCGAGCGCGGCCGCTTCGACGAGACCGTCGACCGGGCACGCACGATCGCGGCCGGGCTCGGTGGGTTCGTGACCGCCTCCAGCGCGAGCCAGGGAACGGATCAGCGTCTCGTCCGCGGCAGTCTCGTCGTGCGCGTGCCGCAGCGGAGCTACGCGCAGGCGATGGCACGGCTCGCTGAGCTCGGCAAGGTGACCGGGCGAGAGGAGTCCGGGCAGGACGTCTCCCAGCAGTACGTCGACCTCGAAGCGCGGGAGCGCCACCTCGAGGCGGTCGAGCGCCAGCTGCTCGGCTTCCTCTCGAAGACGGAGACGGTCGCGGACGCGCTCATCGTTCAGGACCGGCTGAACCAGGTGCAGCTCCAGCTCGAGGAGGTGCGCGGCCAGCTCCGCTACCTCGACGACCAGACCTCGTTCTCGACGATCACGCTGAACGTCGCCGAGCGCGGCGTCCCGGTCGCGGGCGGCAAGGACGGCGGCTGGGGTATCGCGGATGCCTGGCAGACGGCCGCCGACGGCTTCCTCAAGGTCATCGGCGCCGTCTTCGTCGGCCTCGCGACCGCCGGGCCGATCCTCGCGGCGCTCGCGCTCGCGTTCCTCGGCTGGCGCTGGTGGCTCAGGCGGCGGCGGCCGGCGGCGCCGGACGCCGGCGAGACCGTTCCGACACCCACGCCGCAAGCCTGATCGCCATCCACGCGGGCGTGAAGACGACGTAGAAGAGAACGAGGCCGACGGCCAGCAGGAAGAGCCAGAGCGGCCAGTAGTAGAGCGGGACGGGCGGCTTGGGGTGGGTGCCGTCCCCGGCCGTCATCCCGCTCTCCGCTTGCGCGGCCGCTCCCGCTCCTCGGCCTCGGCGAGGCGGAGCTCGACGATCCGGATGATCCGGTAGGCCGTCTCCTCGACGGCGAGCGTCGACACCTCGATCACCGGGCAGCCGAGCCGCCGGAAGACGGCGTCCGCGTGCTCGAGCTCCTCGTACACCTCGACCGGATCAGCGTAGGCGCGGGTCGTCCCGCGCATCTCCCGGACCCGCCGCGCCCGGATCTCGGTCAGGAGCTCCGGCCGGATCGTCACCCCGACGATCCGCGCCGGGTCGACCTCGAACAGCGCCGCGGGCGGCTCGATCCCCTTCACGAGCGGGACGTTCGCCGCCCGGTAGCCGAGGTAGCCGAGGTAGATCGAGATCGGGGTCTTCGACGTACGCGAGACGCCGACGAGCACGATGTCGGCGTCTCTGAGGCGCGTCAGGGCTGCGCCGTCGTCGGCCTGGACGGCGAACTCGATCGCCTCGATTCGCCGGAAGTAGCCCGTGTCGAGCACCGGCAGGGCCCCGGGCTCTCCTTTCGCGGGTAGCCCGGAGACGCGTGCGACGGCCTCGATCGGGTGGCCGAGGAGGTCGCAGTAGTGGAGCCGGTAGCGCTTGCAGAGCGCCCGCATCTGCTCCCGGAAGCCCGGATCGACGAGCGTGTAGACGACCACCGCCCGGCGCCCTCGGGCGCGCTGCGCCGCAAGCTGGATGTCCTCGGCGCTCGTCACGCGCGGGTGACGCACCACCTCGAACTCGAGGTCGGGAAACTGCACCTCGACCGCCATCACGACCCGCGTCGCCGTCTCGCCCGTCGCGTCCGAGACGACGTGCAGCTCGACCGGGCCCGTCGCCCTCGTGGCGGTCGAGGGGCCACCGTCGCTCATCGCGGGATCTGGGAGAAGTCGCCGAGCCTCCCGACCGCGTCGCGAACGTCGAGCAGGAGTCGCAGCCGGTTCGCGCGCACGGCGGCGTCCTCGGCCATCACGAGCACGTCGACGAAGAAGCGGTCGAGCGAGGGCGCAAGCTGCGCCGCGGCGCCGAGACCGCGCGCGAAGTCCCCGTCCTCGAGCGCCGAGTCGATCGCCGGCCCGACCCGGTCGAGCGCCGCGACGACCTCCCGCTCGGCCTCCTCGACGAGCAGCGCTGCGTCGACGCTCGGCGCGGCCTGCGCCGCCTCCTTGCCGGCGAGACGAACCGAGCGCGTATAGACCGTGTGGACGGCGTCGAGCGTCGGCTCGTCGAGCTCGGCGAGCGCGACGGCCAGGCCCGCGACCTGCCCCAGCTGCGTCAGGCCGGAGCCGCGGGCCGCGCGCACGAACTCGACCGGAACGTCGAGCAGCCCCTCGAGCCGCTCCGCCACGAAGCCGGCCACGTCGTTCGGCGGCTCGCCCGAGACCTCCGCCCCCTGCTCGACGAGCTGCCGGTGGTCGAGGCGGACGAGCGCCGCCGTGTCGACCGGGAACGAGCTGGAGACGGCCAGCCGGCAGAGCCCGATCGCCGCCCTGCGCAGGCCGTACGGGTCACGGGTCCCGCTCGGCCGCTCGCCGAGCGAGAACGCGACCGTGAGGTTGTCGATCTTCTCGGCGACCGCGAGCACCCGGCCCGGCTCAGTCTCCGGGAGCGGTCCGCTTGCCGAGTCGGGGAGGTACTGCTCCTCGATCGCGCGGGAGACCGCCTCCGGATAGCCCGCGAGGCGTGCGTACTCGGCGCCGATGTGGCCTTCGAGGTCGGGGAACTCCCGCACGAGCTCCGCCGCCTGGTCGGCCTTGGCGAGCCGGGCCGCCTCCCGCGAGGCGTCGCCGCCGCCGAGCGCCTCCGCCAGCCGCTCGAGGCGCGCCGTCTTGTCGGCCATGCTC
>JBBILK010000148.1:0-2045 GCA_037444965.1 Actinomycetota bacterium
GATGGCGGAGGGCTACCTGAACTCCGGCAATGCCAAGCTCGAGGCTGCGGCGCGGCGCTGGGCCGACGCGCACGGCTACGACATCACGACGCTGCCGGGCATCGTCGGCAGCACGGGCGGCTGGGGCCGTCTCGGCTGAGGCGGGGCCGCTCGCCGGCTCGGTCGACCCGAGTGCGGGCCGATCGGGCTACCGCGGCTCGAGCGTTCCCTGGAGCTCTTGGAGCTTCGTCCGGACGCCCGCGAGGAGCTCGTCGCGCTGTGCGAGCTGCGCTTCGAGCTCGCCGATGCGCTGGAGGCCGGTCTCGAGCTCGACACCGCGCGCCCTCGCCGTCTCGAGCTCGGCGGTCACCGAGGCGAGTCTTCGCTCCGTGTCCGAGAGGCTTGCTCGCGTCCCGGCCAGCTCGGCCGCCTGCTGCTCGGCGAAGGCCACTGCGGTCTCGAGGAGCTCGAGGGCCTCGCCGATCGTGCTCAGGCTCTTGCGGGCGTCGGCGAGCGCCGACGCTGGCTCGCCTCCGGCGAGGGCGTCGCCATCTGCTTCGGCCTTGCCGGACGCCTCGTCGAGGAGCCGGTCGAGAGCTGCCTGCGTGACGACGACGAACGAGACGTCATGACCGAGCAGCCCGCGAACCTGCTCAAGGCGCTCGTCGGTCGGGTCGGCGAGAGCGACCAGCAGCTGCTCGCCGTCTGATACGAGCGCAGCGGCGGGGATCTCCCGTGCCCGGTCGGGTGGGAGGTCCTGGCTCGCGGGGCCGGGATTCCCGAGGAAGGGGAAGCCCCACTGGCTGGCCAGAAGGTGCGCGAGGTCCTCCTCCGTGACGGCGCCACGGCGCAGCAGCACCTCGCCGAAGCGTTCGCCGGTGCGCGAGCCTTCCTCGACCGCGGCCCGGATCTGCTCGTCCGTCGCGAGCCCGGCTTCCGTCAGGAGCCTCGCGAGCGGCGGCCGCCCGCCGTGCGGGGCCCAGTGATCGATCTCGCCCGCGGCCTGTTCCCTGGCCGGCTCGAAGGGAACGGTTCTCAGCTCGCTCTGCTGTTGGTCGACAGCCATCTGCCACTCCTCGTCTCTACCCGGGTACCGCCGTAGCGCTCGTACCCCCTTCGTCGGCGCGAAAGCGCCGATCCTTGAGCATCTGTGCAACCCTCGTGCCCCCAGGGGCCCGCTCTCGCTGCTACCGCTTCTCGTACGTACCCTGGTAGTGTTACGCATATGGCTCGTGGTAAGGCAACGATTACGCTCGACCGTACGAAGGTGGCGAGGGCAGCTGCGCTCGTCGGGGGCGGAAGCATGTCGGAGGTCGTCGACATCGCCCTCGAACGCTTGATCCACGCCGAGGAGCTGCGCCGCGACGTCGCCGCCTATGCTCGGCAGCCACTCGGCGACGACGAGCTCGCCGTCGCCGATTTGCCGGTGCTCCTGAACCTGGCCGACGAGAACGTCGACTACGACGCGCTGTACGGGACGAAGCAGTGACTCCGCCGGCGCCCCGCCGCGGCGAGGTGTGGTTCGCCGACGTGCCGGGCGACAAGCGGCGTCCGGTGCTCGTGCTGACTCGTGACCCTCTGGGCCGGCTGCTCCACTCGGTCATCTGCGCGCCGATCACGACGAGCGTACGCGGGCTCGCGACGGAGGTCGCGCTCGGGTCCGAGGCGGGCCTCGCACAGGACTCGGTTGCGAACTTCGACAACACCTTTCTGCTGGCCCGCACGCGCCTCGTCCGGCGCCTCGGCCGAGCGCCGGAGGCCGCGATGGAGGCAGCCTGCCGCGCGCTGGCCACCGCGGCCGGATGCAGGTCGTAGGCGGTCAGGCCGATGGCCCCGGGAGGAGTCGAACCTCCGCACGCAGATTCGAAGTCTGCCGCTCTATCCGCTGAGCTACGGGGCCCGAACGGAGTCTAGCCCTCGCCGGAACGGCCGCCAGTCAAGTCCCAGGACGTGGTGTAGCTCGTCGGCGTGGTCGGCGGAGCAGGCCGAGGGACTTGCGAGACGTGCTCGCGAGCGAGGCGTCTCCATGGCCGTGCTGGTGCGCGACGCCGTGGCTGCGGCGCTCG
>JBBILK010000148.1:2078-7043 GCA_037444965.1 Actinomycetota bacterium
CCGGGCGCTCGCGGAGGTCGAGCTACTTCCGGGCTCGGACAAGCCCGACGTCAGCGAACGGCACGACGACTACCTCGCGGAGGCCTTCTAGGATCGGGACTCTTCGTCGACACGTCGGCGCTCTACGCGATCCTCGACGCCTCGGACGCACACCACGAGGAAGCGCTGAGGTTCGCGGCCTCGGCGCCCGCCGGTGACTTCCTCACCCAGCTACGTCGCCGTCGAAACCGTGTCCCTCGCGCATCGCAGGCTCGGCTTCGCACATGTCCGGCAGCTGCTCGAGGAGATCTTGCCTGTGCCCTCGATGCGTGGGTCACGGTGGACGTTCATCGAGCGGCCCTCCGCGATGGTCGCAGCGTCTCGCCGCGACGTGTCCCTCGTCGACTAGGTGAGCTTCGAGGTGATGCGACACGAGAGGATTGACTCGGCGTTCGCGTTCGACCGCGACTTCGCCCGGCAGGGCTTCCGGGTCGTTCCCTGACGGGCGATACGATTGGGCCGCGCGGGCGTGGCGGAACTGGTAGACGCGGCGGGTTTAGGTCCCGCTGGGCGAAAGCCCCTGGAGGTTCGAGTCCTCTCGCCCGCATGGGTCGCCCGTGGTAGAAGGGCGCATCACGGTTCTCGATCACCGACGGGGCGAAGAAGGGCGACCAGCTCAACGTCGGCGGCGCGATCCGCGGGAGCGTGATCAGCGACGCCAACGGCAAGGCGAACGGCTACGCGAGCGCCGACGGCGCGAAGGAGGCGTTCGACCTCGGCCGGGGCGCAACGCTGAAGCAGGCCTACCAGCGGCTGGGGAAGGGCGACCGGCTCGTGCTCTGCAAGCACGGAGGCACCCATTGGCATCTCTTGCCCAACGGCAAGCTGACCCAGGTCGAGGGCGGCGTTGTCCACCTCGACGGAGGCGGCAAGTTCGCCGGCTTCAAGCAGCAGGGAACGAAGGGCAAGGGGACGAAGGTCAACCAGGAAGGGCACCTTGTCGCGCGGCCGTACGAGCTGCCTCCTCCGCCCGCGGGCAAGGGGACGATCAAACGCCACACTCCTGCCCGAGGGCCCGGGCCTGCTACGCAGCCCGGTGATCGAGGTCGCCCGGGCGCGAGACGGCAACCCCGAGCTGCTGACGCGGCTCGCCCGCAAGGGAAGGATCGTCCTTCCCTACTTCGGCCTGGACGCCATCCTCGAGATCTACCAGCTCCGACAGGGGCGCTGGGTCCCTCTTCCCACCGACATCGACAAGACGAGGATACGGTGAGCGCCACGATCGACAGGCTGGCACGTTCGCCGCCTTCTCCGTCCCGCCGGAGATCGTGACGATCTCCGAGGACGACTGAGCGGTTGTCCGGCGGTCGCGCCGGGAATGCGCCGCCGGAGCCGTCGTTATACTGAGCACCAAGGAGGGGAGTATCCCACTCGAGCTCCGTCGTCAATACGGCCAGATGGCCCGGCGGAGCGGCCGCCCCCGGCGGGGAGAGACCTCCGGTAGTCGACTCGACCGCCACAGGAGGTCCACGAGCACATGACGAGCAACTTCACGACGAGGCTGAGAGCCTGGCTTCTGATCGCCGGGCTGTCGGGTCTGCTCATCGCGATCGGCGCTGCGATCGGCGGCGGAGCGCTGTGGTTCTTCGTGCTCTTCACGGTCGTGATGAACGTGGTCATGTACTGGTTCTCCGACCGGATCGCGCTCCGCATGAGCCGCGCCCGGCCCGTCGCGGAAGCCGAGGCGCCGGCGCTGTACGAGGACATCCGGGAGCTCGCCGGCAGGGCGCGGATCCCGATGCCGCGCGTCTACCTGATCCCGACCGAGCAGCCGAACGCGTTCGCCACGGGGCGCAGCCCGTCCCGCTCGGCCGTCGCCGTCACGCAGGGGATGCTCGCGCAGCTGCCCCGGGAGCAGGTACGGGGCGTCCTCGCCCACGAGCTCGCGCACGTCGCCAACCGCGACGTGCTCGTGATGACGATCGCCGCCGTGATCGCCGGGGCGGTCTCTGCGATAGCGAACTTCCTCCAGTTCTCGCTGCTCTTCGGCGGCGGTGACGACGACGACAACCCGCTCGGCTTCGTCGGTGCGCTCGCGACGATCATCATCGCGCCGCTCGCGGCGATGCTGTTGCAGCTCGCGGTCTCCCGCCAGCGCGAGTACCTCGCCGACGCGACGGGCGCCCGCTACCTCGGCTCCGGCCGGCCGCTCGCCGACGCGCTCGAGTCGATCCACGCGCGGGTCGCGACCGCTCCGATGGCGGTGAATCCCGCCATGGGATCCCTCTACATCGCGAACCCGCTCTCCGGGCGGGGTGCCACCTCGCTCTTCTCGACGCACCCGCCCGTCGCGGAGCGTGTCCGGCGCCTGCGCGAGCTCGACCGGCAGCTCGCCGGCCGAGTTGCGTTCGCGGCCTAGTCTCGACCCCTCCCTCGGAACTGCGCGCCGGCCGCCGGGCCGGCGCGCACCGCCGACCCCGACATCGGCCGACCCCCTTTCTGGTTGAATGGGGGCTCCGATGAAGACGACCGTCGAGGAGCTCGAGGGCAGCAAGGTCCGGCTCGAGGTCGAGGTGCCCGAGGCGGCCGTCAAGCACGCTCTCGAGCACGCGGCCCACGACCTCGCCGAGACCATGCGGGTGCCGGGTTTCCGCAAGGGGAAGGTCCCCTTGCAGGTCGTCGCGGCGCGCGTCGGCCGCGAGGCGCTGTCCGAGGAGGCCGTGCGCTCCCACATCGAGGGCTGGTTCTGGGACGCAGCGACGAGCTCCGGGGTCCGGCCGGTCGCCAACCCCGAGGTGAACTGGGAGGAGCTGCCGAAGCAGGGCGGCGCGTTCCGGTTCACCGCGACGGTGCCCGTGGCGCCGAAGCCCGAGGTCGCCGACTGGACGGCGCTCGAGGTGCCCGCGGTCGAGCCCGAGGTTCCCGCAGAGGTCGTCGACGCGGAGGTCGAGCGCCTGCGCAGCTCGGTTGCCGAGCTCGTGCCCGTGTCCGGTCGCCCGGTGCAGCCGGGCGACACGGTCGTGCTCGACCTCGTCGCGTCCGAGGAGGGGAAGGAGCCTGCCGAGCACCGCGACTACGTTGCCGAGCTCGCGACGGGGCAGCTCGCGCCGGAGCTCGAGGAGGCGATCCCCGGGATGCGCGAGGACGAGACGAAGGAGGTTCCGATCGCCCTCGACGAGGGGCGCGGCACCGTGACGGTCACCGTCCGCGAGATCAAGGAGCGGGCGCTTCCGGCGCTCGACGACGAGCTCGCTCGCTCGGCGAGCGAGTTCGACACGCTGGCCGAGCTCCGGGCCGACATCGAGTCACGGCTCCGCGCACAGCTCGAGACCGAGCTCGAGGCGAGGTTCCGCCAGGACGCGCTCGACGCTCTCGTCGCGGCGACGCCGGTCGAAGGCATCGGGCCGCTCGTCGACCGGCGCACGAACGCGCTGCTCGCGAGCCTCGTCCGTTCGCTCGAGCGCCGCGGGATCACCGCGGAGACCTACCTGTCGGCGACGGGCCAGACCCCGGAGGCGCTCGAGCAGGGTGCCCGCGCGGAGGCCGAGCTCGCCGTCAAGCGCGAGCTCGTGCTCGAGGCGGCCGCCGACAAGCTCGCCGTCGAGGTTCCCGACGAGACGGTCGAGGAGCTGATCCGGCGCGAGGCGACGGAGGCCGGTGAGGATCCCGAGGAGACCGTCGCGCGCATGCGCGAGAGCGGCGGCTTCGACCAGCTCCGCGCCGACCTTCGCCTGAAGACGGCGCTCGACGAGATCGCCGCCGGAGTCAAGCGAATCCCGGCCGACCTCGCTCGCGCCCGCGAGAGACTCTGGACACCCGAGAAGGAGAAGGGCGGCTCCGGCATGAAGATATGGACGCCCGGAAGCGAGGAGGCACGATGAGCATGGAGACGCCAAGGATGAGTCCGTTGATCCCGATGGTGATCGAGCAAACGTCCCGGGGGGAGCGGGCCTTCGACATCTACTCGCGCCTCCTCAACGAGCGGATCATCTTCCTGGGCACGCCCATCGACGACCAGATCGCGAACCTCGTCGTCGCCCAGCTGCTCCATCTCGAGTCGGAGGAGCCCGACAAGGACATCTCCCTCTACATCAACTCGCCGGGCGGATCAGTCTACGCCGGTCTCGCTATCTACGACACGATGCAGTTCATCAAGCCGGATGTGCAGACGATCTGCGTCGGGATCGCGATGTCGATGGGAGCGCTGCTGCTCGCGGGCGGCTCGAAAGGGAAGCGGATGGCGCTGCCGAATGCCAAGATCCTGATCCACCAGGTCTCGAGCGGGTTCCAGGGCCAGGCGACCGACATCGAGATCCAGGCGCGCGAGGTGATCTCGATCAAGCGCCGCCTGGAGGAGATCATCGCCGAGCACACGGAGCAGCCCCTCGACAAGGTCTCGAAAGACATGGAGCGTGACTACTTCATGACGTCCGAGGAAGCCAAGGAGTACGGGATCATCGACACCGTCATCGCCCACCGCTGACGCGGGTTCGGGTGGCGAAACGCGCGGTTTCGGTGTAAAGAGAGAAGAGACGTGGCGAGGGCGAGCGACGGCAACGAGCAGCTCCTCTGCAGCTTCTGCGGCAAGAGCCAGCGCCAGGTGAAGAAGCTGATCGCCGGCCCCGGCGTGTACATCTGCGACGAGTGCATCGATCTCTGCAACGAGATCATCGACGAGGAGCTGACGCAGCCCGCGCAGCTCGACCTCGACAACCTGCCGCGCCCGAGGGAGATCTACTCGGTGCTGAACGACTACGTCGTCGGCCAGGAAGAGGCGAAGCGAACGCTCTCGGTCGCCGTCTACAACCACTACAAGCGCGTGCGGATGGCGACCGACGACTCCGACGTCGAGCTGCAGAAGTCGAACATCCTCCTGCTCGGCCCGACCGGCTGCGGCAAGACCCACCTCGCGCAGACGCTCGCGCGGATCCTGAACGTGCCGTTCGCGATCGCCGACGCGACCGCGCTGACCGAGGCCGGCTACGT
>JBBILK010000149.1:0-7037 GCA_037444965.1 Actinomycetota bacterium
CTCGACGTTCTCCGACGTATTGGGCTGACCCTCGAACTCGAAGAAGAAGGTCAGCACGCCGCCGCAGTTGTCACCCTCGCCGACAGCGCCGTCGTTGTCGTTGCTGTCGAGCGCGACGCTCACGGCATCCGCGCGCCCGCTGTAGTCGCAGGTGTCGGAACCCGTGCCGCCGTCGATGTCGTCGGAGCCCTGCGCGGCCGAGCCCTGGTGGAACGTATCGTTCCCGGCGCCGCCGTCGTTCTGGTCATTCCCGGCGTTGTCGGTGAACTCGTTGTCGGCGCGGTTATTGAGGAACGCCGCGTCGAGGATGTCGTTCCCGGACCCGGTCGTGACGTTCTCCGTGTCCTGGAAGATGCAGTCGCTCTCGTCCGGGAAGTCGGCCGAGTCGGCGTCGCCGTTGACGTCTGCACCGTCCCAGATCAGGCCGAAGCCGAGCCCCTGGGCCGTCCTGCCTTGGGTGTCCTCGGTGAGACACCCGTCGATGTTGGACGCGAAGACGCCCGGGAGCGGCTCGAGGTAGACCACGACCCGCGTCGTCCGCGACGAGTAGTCGACGGCGTCGTCGAGACCGGCATCGCCGAGCATCAGGTCGGCGCCGTTATCGGTGCCGGTGCCGCCCTGTGCGGCCGACGTGCCCTCGTTCTCGTCGAACGTGTCGTTGCCGTCGTTGCCGAGCTCGCAGTCGAACCCGGCGTCGCCGGCGATCTTGTCGTCGCCGGCGAGACCGGCGATGACGTTGTCGGCGTCGTCACCCGAGAGGGTGTCGCTGCCGGGCGAGCCGATCACGTTCTCGGTGTTCACGATCGTGTCGGTACCGTCGCCGGTCGCCGTTCCGATGATGCCCTCGCTCGGATCGAGATCGAGCGTGATCGGACCGGTCGCGCCGGCGTAGCTGACCCAGTCGCCGCTAGCCGCGGTGAGCTGCAAGTCACCCGTCTGCGGCAGGAAGTCGGGCCAGCCGGGCAGAGGCACAACGATGAACTTCTCCCAGATCACCTGGCAGTCTGATCCGGTCGTCGGATCCTCGTTCGAGCCGCTGCCGTTGATGTAGTCGTCGCCGGCACCGCCCGAGATGACGTCGTCGCCCCAGCCGCCGATCAGCGTGTCGTCGCCGGCACCGCCGTCGATGACCAGGTCGACGAGCGTCGCGAGGCCGACCGTGCCGACTCCAGTGCCGTTGACCGTGTCGGGGCCGCCGTTCCCGGAGACCGCGATGAAGACGACCCACGGCGCCGTGACGTCGAAGACGTCGCCGTCGTCGTCGCCGTTCAGGTTGATGATGCTGCCGTCGATCGAGCCGTCGCCGATGTGGATCGTGTCGGGAGCGGCCGAGCCCTGGACCTCCACGCCCCAGATCCACGAGAGGTTCCACTCGATCTCGTTCGCAGACAGTCCCACCTCGCCGGCACCGGTCGCGCCGGGCGCGAACGGGCCGCCGCCGAGGTCGATGATCAGGTACGAGCCGGCCGTGGCACCCGCACCGAGGTCGACCACGTTGATCGTGTCGGTGTTGTTCACCGTCGCGGTCGTACCGCCGGTGACGCACGGAACGCCGTTGACGCGGATCTGCGACAGGTTGCCGACGGTCACGGTCACCGTCTCGGAGGCCACGTTGATCGTGACTACGCCGGCCGCCCAGGTGCACGCCGCCGGGTTCGCGTTCGCCGTCCCCGCGGTCAGGAAGACACCGAACGCAGCGGCGAGCGCGACGACGAGCGCCCACGCCTTGCGGCGGGCCTTCCGAATGGTAGGTGTACTCATATCACCCCTCCCAATCGCATTGACTCTCCTTTCCCAAATGGGCGTAGGTCGGTGGAGGAGCCTACCACCGACCACGGACGGAGGCAACAACGACCGGCCGCCTCCATACACAGTCCTTACGCCCGACGACACGAGTAACCAGGAAGTACGCCGCACGGGGCCGCTTCCCTGCCCGCCCGCGGCGCTAGGATCAGACCCCGGTGCAGACGCTCCGGCGCACGCCTCTCTTCGAGCGTCACGCGGCCCTCGGCGCGCGCCTCGTCCCCTTCGCCGGCTGGGACATGCCGGTGCAGTACAGCTCGATCGCGGCGGAGCACCTGGCGGTCAGGGAGCGCGCGGGCGTCTTCGACGTCTCCCACATGGGCCAGCTCGAGCTCGCCGGCGACGGGGCCCACGACTACCTGCAGGCGCGGCTCACGAACGACCTCGACCGGATCGGGCCCGGCCAGGCCCAGTACACGCTGCTCTCGAACGAGCGCGGCGGCGTCGTCGACGACCTGATCGCCTACCGAAGGACCGACGGCTACCTGCTCGTCGTCAACGCGGCGAACACGGAGACCGACCTGGGCGTGCTCGCGGAGGCGCGCGACGCCTCGGCCGACTGGGCGATGCTCGCCGTCCAGGGGCCGCAGGCGCTCGAGCTGCTCGGCCTCGAGGTGGAGCCGTTCACGTTTCGCGAGGACGAGGCGCTCGGCGTTCCCTGCCTCGTCTGCGGCACCGGCTACACCGGCGAGCGAGGCTGCGAGCTCCTCTGCGACCCGGCCGACGCGGGGACGCTCTGGGACCGGATCCTCGAGCGGGGGATCGTCCCCTGCGGGCTCGGCGCCCGCGACACGCTGCGGCTCGAGGCCTGCTACCCGCTCCACGGGCAGGACCTGACGCCGGAGCGGACGCCGATCGAGGCGGGGCTCGCCTTCGCGTGCGCGCTCGAGAAGGAGTTCCCCGGCGTCGACGTGCTGCGCCGGCAACGAGCGGAGGGGCCGGCGGAGCGGCTCGTCGCGTTCGTGATGGCCGAGAAGGCGATCCCGCGCACCGGCATGCGCGTCGAGGAGGGCGGGGTCGTGACGTCGGGCGGCTGGTCGCCGCTCTACGAGCAGGGGATCGGCCTGGCCTACGTGGACGCCCGGCTGGCGCAGCCGGGCACCGAGCTGACGATCGACCTGCGCGGCCGCCCGAAGCGGGCGCGCGTGGTCGAGAAACCGATCTACAGGCGGAGGGAGGGCTAGTGGCAGTCGCGGAGAGCTACCCCGAGGAGCTCCGGTACCACCCGGAGCACGACTGGGCCAGGATCGAAGGTGACGAGGCGGTGCTCGGCATCACCTGGCACGCCCAGGACGCGCTCGGCGAGGTCGTGCACTACGAGCCGCCCGCGGTCGGGGCGCAGATCGCGAAGGATGCGAGCTACGGCGAGGTGGAGTCGGTGAAGGCCGTCTCGGACATCGTCGCGCCGCTCTCGGGCGAGGTGGTCGAGGTGAACCAGGCGGTCGTCGACGCCCCGGAGCTCGTGAACGACGACCCTTACGGGGAGGGCTGGCTCGTCAGGATCAGGATGAGCGACCCGGGCCAGGTCGACGCGCTGCTCGACGCCGAGGCGTACCGGCGGCTCCTCGTGGAGTCGTAGCGCGTGTCCCACCCGCAGCTCGCGCTGACGGCCGAGGATCGCCGCGCGATGCTCGAGGCGATCGGCGTCTCCTCGCTCGAGGAGCTGTTCGCGCAGGTGCCCGAGGCCGTCCGCCTTGGACGCGAGCTCGCGCTCGAGCCGCCGCTCTCCGAGCAGGAGCTCGTGGCGCACCTCGGCGAGCTCGCGGCGCGGAACGTTCACGCGGGCAGCGAGCTCTCGTTCCTCGGCTACGGGATGTACGGCCACTACGTGCCCGCGGTCTGCGACCTCGTGCTCCAGCGCGGCGAGCTCCTGACCGCGTACACGCCCTACCAGCCCGAGCTGAGCCAGGGCGTCCTCCAGGCGATCTTCGAGTACCAGACCGCGATCTGCGAGCTCACGGGCATGGACGTGGCGAACGCCTCCGGCTACGACGGCACGACGGTTGCGGCGGACGCCTGCTACGTCGCGAAGCACGCGACGGGACGGTCTCGCATCGTCGTCGCGGAGGCGGTGCACCCGCAGGTGCGCGCGGTCGTGAAGACGTACGCGGTGGGGTTCGGGATGGAGGTCGTGGAGGTGCCGCAGAGCGGCGGCATCACGGATCCCGACCGGCTAACCGCCGCGTCGAAAGACGCGGCGGCAGTGCTCTTCCAGCAGCCGAACGCGCTCGGCTGCCTCGAGCCGGCCCCGGAGCTCGCCGAGGCCGCCGCTGCGGCGGGGGCGCTCCCGGTCGCGCACGTCGACCCGCTCTCGCTCGGCGTCCTCGAGGCGCCCGGGGACTACGGCTGCGCGATCGCGATCGGCGAGGGTCAGGGCGCGGGGAACGCGCTCTCCTTCGGCGGCCCCCACTACGGGTTCATCGCCGCCCGCGAGGAGCTCGTGCGCCGGATGCCCGGGCGGATCGTCGGCGAGACGACCGATCTCGAGGGCAGGCGCGGCTACGTCCTCACCCTGCAGACGCGCGAGCAGCACATCCGCCGCGAGAAGGCGACCTCGAACATCACGACGAACCAAACCCTGCTCGCCCTCGCCGGGCTCGTCTACCTCGCCTGGCTCGGCCCGCAGGGGCTCGCCGAGCTGGGCGAGCGGTGCCTCGCGCTCGCCGCGTACGCGCGGGAGCGGATCGGCCTCCCGGCCGCGTTCGAGCGCCCCTGCTTCAAGGAGCTCGCGGTGCGCCTCGGCCGCCCGGCCGGCGAGGTGATTCGTCACGCGCGCGCGAGAGGAGTCAACCCGGGCTACCCGCTCGGTCGCGACTACGCGGGCCTCGACGACGTGCTGCTCGTCTGCGTGACCGAGCAGCGCACGCCGGCCGAGATCGACCGGCTCGCCGAGGTGCTTCGAGAGGCGGTGTCCGCGTGAAGCTCCTCTACGAGAAGTCGAAGCCGGGGCGGCGGGCGTCGCGGCTGCCCAGGGTGGAAGGTCTACCTCAGGTCGAGGTTCCGGAGGAGCTGCGGCGGAAGCGGCCGCCGCGCCTGCCGGAGGTGGCGGAGTTCGAGCTCGTCCGCCACGTGACCGAGCTCTCGACGCGGAACTTCGGCGTCGACACCGGCTTCTACCCGCTGGGGTCCTGCACGATGAAGCACAACCCGCGCGTGAACGAGCGGCTCGCCGGCCTGCCCGGGTTCCGCGACCTGCATCCTCTGCAAGAGGTCGAGGGTTGCCAGGGCGCCCTCGAGTTGATGTGGAGGCTCGAGGAGATCCTGAAGGAGATCGCCGGCCTGGACGCGGTGACGCTCCAGCCCGCCGCCGGCTCGCAGGGCGAGCTGCTCGGCCTCATGCTCGTCCGCGCGTGGCTCGCCGAGCGGGGCGAGACGGGGCGCACGGAGGTGATCGATCCCGACACGGCACACGGCACGAATCCGGCGAGCGTCGCGATGACGGGCTTCACGCTCGTCCCGGTCTCGACCGACGCGCGCGGCAACGTCGGCCTGGACGAGCTGCGGGCGAAGGTCTCGCAGCGAACGGCGGCGCTGATGCTGACGAATCCCTCGACGCTCGGTCTCTTCGACGAGGGCGTCGAGGAGATCACCCGGCTCGTCCACGAGGCGGGCGGGCTCTGCTACTACGACGGCGCGAACCTGAACGCCGTCTGCGGCATCTCCCGGCCGGGCGACATGGGCTTCGACATCGTCCACTTCAACCTCCACAAGACGTTCAGCCAGCCGCACGGCGGCGGCGGCCCCGGGGCGGGGCCGATCGCGGTGCGGGCGCTGCTCGAGCCGTTCCTGCCCGTCCCGGTCGTCGTCCGGAACGCCGACGGCAGCTTCGGGCTCGACGAGGAGCGGCCGCGGTCGATCGGCAAGGTTCGCGGCTACGTCGGCCCGTTCGGCGTGTTCGTGCGCGCCTACGCGTACGTCCGCTCCTACGGGCCGGGGCTGCGCGAGATGTCCGAGGCGGCCGTCCTGAACGCGAACTACCTGCTCGCGCGGCTGAAGAGTGCTTACGAGCTGCCCTACGACCGCCACTGCATGCACGAGTTCGTGCTCTCGGCCCGGAACCTCAAGCGCGACCACGGCGTGAGCGCGCTCGACGTCGCGAAGCGGCTGATGGACTTCGGCTTCCACCCGCCGACGATCTACTTCCCGCTCGTCGTCCCGGAGGCGCTGATGATCGAGCCGACCGAGACGGAGACGAAGGAGACGCTCGACGCGTTCTGCGAGGCGATGCTCGCGATCGCCCGCGAGGCGGCCGAGAGCCCGGCCGTGCTCCACGAGGCGCCGCACACGACCCCGGTGCGCCGCCTGGACGAGGTGAAGGCGGTCAAGCAGCCGGTGCTGCGCTACCGCTTCGAGCACCACCCGTCGTAAGGCCTAGCGGGTCGCCGCGAGCTGGCCGCACGCCGCCTCGATCTCGCGACCCCGGGTCAGGCGCACCGTCGCGGAGAGGCCGGCGCGGTCGAGCACGGCCTTGAAGGCGGCGATCGCCTTCGGCGTCGAGCCCTCGAACCGCCCCGTCGGGTTGTACGGGATCAGGTTCACCTTGTAGACGCGCGGGTCGAGCAGGCGCGCGAGCGCGCGCGCCTGCCCGGCGCCGTCGTTCACGCCCGCGAGCATGACGTACTCGACGAAGACCTTCCGCCGCCGCCGCGCGTAGTACGACTCGCAGGCGGCGAGCACGTCGGCGATCGGGTAGCGCTCGTTCACGGGCATCAGCCGCGAGCGGAGCGCGTTGTCCGGCGCGTGGAGCGAGAGCGCGAGGCGAACCGGCAGCTCGACCGCCGCCAGGCGCTCGAGGCCGGGCAGCCAGCCGACCGTCGAGATCGCCGTTCGCCGGTGCGCGATCCCGAGGTCGGGGAGGTAGCGGCACGCCTCGAGCACCGCGTCGAGGTTCAAGAGCGGCTCGCCCATCCCCATGAAGACGCAGTGGTCGAGCGGCTCGAGGCGGCGGAGGTGGAGTGCCTGGTCGACGATCTCCGAGGCGCTCAGGTTGCGCCCGAACCGCATCGCGCCGGTGGCGCAGAACGTGCAGGTGAGCGGACAGCCGGACTGGGAGGAGAGGCAGACCGAGCGGCGCCCGTCGCGGTAACGCATGAGCACCGCCTCGACCGGATGGCCGTCCCTGGTCGAGAAGAGCGCCTTCACCGTCCCGTCGCGAGCGCGGCGCTCGGTCACGAGCTCGAGCGTCGAGAACGGCACCTGCTCGGCGAGCTCCCGCCGCAGACCGGCCGGCAGCG
>JBBILK010000150.1:0-7033 GCA_037444965.1 Actinomycetota bacterium
TCGGCTCGGCGGAGGTCGGCGTCGTCGTCGTCGATTGCCAGCGCGCCGGCCCCTCCACAGGGATGCCGACGAAGCCCGAGCAGTCGGACGTGGGGATGCTCGTCTGGGGCTCGAGCGGGGACTTCCCCCGCGTCGTGCTCGCGCCCGGCGACCCGGTGGACGCGTTCGAGCTCGGGGCTTTCGCGACGAACCTCGCGGAGCGCTTCCAGGGCCCCGTCTACGTCGCGCTCGACCAGATGGTCTCCCAGGATCTCGCGACCGTCGATCGCTTCCACCCGGGCGCCGTCGAGATCGAGCGGCCGGCCCTGCTCGGGGAGGCCGAGCTCGCGACGCTGGGCGAGTACCGCCGCTACGCGATCGAGGACGGCGGCATCTCCCGCTTCGCGCCGGTCGGCACCTGGGGCGGCCAGGGTCTCGTCACCGGCAACGAGCGCGACGAGTGGGGGCGGGTCTCGACCCAGCCGGCGAACCGCGCGCGGATGGTCGAGAAGCGCGCGCGGAAGCTGGAGACGATCCTGCCCGACCTGCCTCGCGCGCACGAGGCGGGCGACCCCGACGCCGACGTCGCCCTGCTCGGCTTCGGCATGCAGACCGGGGTCTGCAGAGAGGCGGCGGAGCGGCTCGCCGCGGCCGGCCGGCCCGTGCGGGTGGTGCAGCCGCGCACGCTCTGGCCGGTGCTCGAAGACGTGCGCGGGCTCGTCTCGGCCTGCAGGCGCGTCTACGTGGTCGAGAGCAACGCGTCCGCCCAGTACGCGCACGTGCTCGCCGGCGCCGGCCTTCCGGCCGAGCGGCTCGAGAGCGTCCTTCGCTACGACGGGCTTCCGTTCCGTGCGGGTGAGCTGGCGGCGCGGGTGCTCGAGCGGGAGGCCGCATGAGGACGGCGCCCCGCACGTACGAGCCCGCAGCCCCGATCTGGTGCGCAGGCTGCGGGCACTTCGGCGTCATGAGCGCGCTCCAGAAGGCGCTGCGCGACCTCGGCATCCCGAAGCACGAGACGATCGTGCTGGCCGGGATCGGCTGCTCGGGGACGATCCAGAACTACCTCGGCACCTACGGCTACCACGCCCTGCACGGCCGGGTGCTGCCGGCGGCGACCGGCGTCGCGCTCGCGAACCCGGAGCTGACCGTGATCGGCGCCGGCGGCGACGGCGACGGCTACGCGATCGGGATGGGCCACCTCGTGCACGCGTTCCGGCGCAACACGCCGTTCACCTACGTGCTGATGAACAACGAGACGTACGGGCTGACGAAGGGGCAGCGCTCCCCCAGCCGCCGGGCCGACGGCGGCTCGGGCATCCGGGAGGGGTCCGTGGACGGGCCGCTGCTCGGGCTCTCGATCCCCGCGACCACGTTCGTCGCGCGCGGCTACAGCGGCTGGTTCGACCAGCTCGTCCGGCTGACCGTGGCCGCGCTCGAGCACGCGCGCGGCGGGCACGGGTTCGCGTTCCTCGAGGTGATCTCGCCCTGCGTCACCTACCAGGACACCTACCCGGAATGGGAGCAGGTGCTCGACGACGTCGACCAGCGCCCGGACTACGACCCGGCCGATCGCGGCGCCGCGCTCGCGCTCGCGGCGGAGCTCGTCGCCGAGGGGCGCATGCCTGCGGGGCTCATCTTCCGCGCCGCCGCCGCCGGCCCGCCTCCCGCCGAGCCGGCTCCCGCGCACGTCGCGATCGAGGCCGAGGAGCTCGCCGAGCGCTACGAGGCGCTGCTCGACCGCTACGCGGTCGGCGCTCGCCCGGAGCCCGCGCGGCCGCGGCTGGCCCCGGTCGAGTAGCCGCCGCCGACGCCCGGGCTGCGACATCCTGATCGACGCGAAGCCCGAGAACGTGGAGGCGATGATCGCGGTCGTGGGCTGAGGCTACGTCATCTCCAGCTCGAGGGCGGCGCGGCGACAGCGCGTGGTATCTTGATATCAAGATGCCAAGGAAGAGTATGACCCTGAGGCTGTCGGCAGAGCGGGCGCACGAGCTCGAGGCGGTCGCGCGCGCGGACGGGATCAGCGTCTCCGAGGCGGTGCGCGAGGCGATCGCCGAGCACATCGCGCGCAAGCGGAAGGACAAGGCATTCCGCGAGCGGCTGCGGGCGGTGGTCGAGCGGGATCGCGAGATCCTCGAGCGGCTCGCCCGCTGACGCTTGGCCGAGTACCTCGATCTCGCCGACTACCTGCTGATCGCCGAGACGGTGCTCGGAGTGCCGCGGGGGGATCGAGCCGACGCGGGCGGGGCTACGTCGCCGCCAGCTCGAGCGCGGCCCGCGCGACCCGCGTTCGCGCCTCCGCGTCGGGCATGAGCGTCGCCGCGGCGGCTACCTGGAGGCCGAGCGCCTCGATCGCGGGCGCAAGGTCGCGGTCGGCCTCGTCGATCAGCATGTGCGTGAGCAGGCCGTCGTAGTGGGCGGCGACGGCACGGGGGCTCGACTCCCCGGCGAACGTGCGGAGCAGCCGGTCGGCCGGGCCCTTGACGGCGCGGCCGCCGACGATCGGGGTGACGGCGACGGTCGGCCCGGAGCGCGCGGCGATCGCCTCGCGCACGCCGGGGACGGCGAGGATCGGGCCGACCGAGAGGAACGGATTGCTCGGCGCGACGAGGACGACGTCGGCCGTTGCGAGCGCGTCGAGGACGCCGGGAGCGGGCCGGGCGGCGTCGGCGCCCTCGTAACGGACGGCGAGCACCTCGTCCTGGTGGCGGCGGCGGACGAAGTAGGTCTGGAAGTCGAGCTCGCCGGCGGGGGTGGAGACGACGGTCCGCAGCAGGTCGTCGGTGGCGGGAAGGAGGCGGACGCGCACGCCGAAGGCGGCGCAGAGGCTCGCCGTGATGCTGGAGAGCGGCTCCCCAGCGCGGAGGCGCTCGCTCCGTGCGAGGTGGAGGCCGAGATCCCGGTCGGAGAGGAAGAACCAGTCGGGCCCGCCGAGGAGGGAGACGACGCCGAGGGCGTTCGCGGTGTCGTCGGCGCGGCCCCAGCCGCGCTCGGGCTCGACCACCCCGGCCAGGGTGTAGAGAACGGTGTCGAGGTCGGGCGAGATGTGCAGGCCGAGCAGCTCCAGGTCGTCGGCGACGTTCCCGACGACGGTCACCCGCTCGGGCGGCAGCACCCGGACGAGGCCGTCCAGGAAGCGGGCCGCACCGACTCCTCCGGCGAGCACCGTCGCGCGCATGCTCCAATTCTCCCTGTGGAGCCTGCTGGCGCGACGGGGGTGCTGCGACTCGGATACAAGGCCTCGACCGAGCAGTTCGGGCCTCGTGAGCTGCTTCGGTTCGGCGTGTTCGCGGAGGAGCAGGGGCTCGACCTGGTGGCGGTCTCCGACCACTTCCAGCCGTGGCGGCACTCGACGGGGCGGGCGCCGAGCTCGCTCGTCTGGCTGGGCGCGCTCGCGGTCTGCACCGAGCGCGTGTGGATCGGGACGAGCGTGCTCACGCCGACGCTGCGCTACCACCCGGCGGTCGTCGCCCAGGCCTTCGGCACGCTCGGTGCGCTCGCGCCCGGGCGCGTGTTCCTCGGCCTCGGCACGGGTGAAGCGCTCAACGAGAAGCCCGCGACCGGGCTCGAGTGGCCCGCGTTCCGGGAGCGCTTCGACCGGCTCGTCGAGGCGATCGAGCTGAAGCGGCTCCTCTGGGCGGAGGAACGCGTCACCTACCGGGGCCGCTACTACCGGACCGACCGGGCGACCGTGTACGAGCGACCGGAGCACCCGGTGCCGATCTACGTGGGCGCCGCCGCCGCGCAGACGGCTCGCCTCGCCGGGCGGCTCGCGGACGGGTTCATCTGCACGAGCGGCAAGGAGCGTGAGCTCTACCTCAAGCTGCTCGACGCGGTGGCGGAGGGGGCGCGGGCGGAGGGGCGCGATCCGGCGGCGATCGAGCGGATGATCGAGATCAAGGTCTCCTACGACCACGACCTCGCCGCGGCCCGCGAAGCGTGCCGCTGGTGGGCTGCTCTGTCGCTCTCCCCGCAGGAGAAGCAGGGGATCGAGGACCCGGTCGAGCTCGAGCGGCTCGCGGACGCGAATGCCGAGCGGGCAGCCGACCGCTTCATCGTCTCGGCCGACGCGGAGGAGGCGGCCGCGCGGATCGGCGAGTACGTCGCCCTCGGCTTCATGACGCTCGTCTTCCACGCCCCCGGGCACGACCAGGAGCGCTTCCTGCGTCTCTTCTGCGCGGACGTGGTGCCGATCCTGCGCGAGCGCTACGGGGCCACGGTCCGCGTTTGACACGCCCTGACGCGCTTTCTAGAGTCGCTGGCGTGCCGCTCCGGACTCTCGACGAGCGCCGCGCCGAGACGCTCGAGGCGCTCTGCGAGCTGATCGTGCCCGGATCGAGCCGCGTGGGCCCGGTCGTGTACATCGACGCCGTGCTGGCGACGATGCCGCCGGAGGTCAGAGCGGACGCGCTCGAGGCGATCGACGTGCTCGCCGGTGCCGCCGAGGCGGGCGCCGAGGCGCTCGCCGAGCACGAGCGGACGCCCGAGTTCGGGCTCGTGCGCGCGCTCGCGGTCGAGGCGTACTACAGCGACTTCGTCGCGCCGGGCAGGGACGTACCCGGGGCGTGGGCCGAGATCGACTTCAACCCGCCGGCTGCGGAGCGCCTCGTCAAGGACTGGTCGTACCTGGGGATCGCGTGAGGGACGAGTTCGACGTCGTCGTGGTCGGATCGGGGGCGGGCGGCGGTGTCGTCGCGAGCGAGCTCGCGCAATGCGACCGTGACGTGCTGCTGCTCGAGACCGGGCGGCACCTGACCGCGGAGAGCTTCAGCCGCTTCGAGGCGAAGGCGACGTACGACCTGTTCTGGCCGATGCGCTTCGCGCCGCTCCCGGACGGTGACGCGGTCGCGTTCCTCGCCGGTCGCTGCGTCGGCGGCACGACGACCATCAACACGAAGGTCGCGCTCCGCGCCCACGAGCGTGATGTCGCGAAGTGGTACCCGGCCACGGGTCTGACGAACGAGGAGGGCGAGCCCTTCACCGCCGCCGATCTCGACCCGTACTACGACCGGGTGGAGGACTTCCTCGGGGTGCGTGAGCGAAGCGACTGGGAGAAGAGCGTCTACACGGTGCAGGAGGGTTTCCGCGCGGTCGGAGCCGAGCTCGAGCCGGTTCGCTCCTACACCGACGCGAACTGCATGAGCTACGGCTCCTGCCTGCAGGGCTGCCCCACGAACGGCGGCAAGTCGACGATGAACACCTACATCCAGGCTGCGCTGGCGCGCAACCTGCTCGAGCTGCGGGCCGAGGCGAACGTCGAGCGGGTGCTGATCGAGGATTCCGCGGACGGACCGGTGGCGGTCGGTGTCGAGTACGTCGACAGCGCCGGCGAGCGCCACACTGTGCGCGCGAAGGTCGTGGTCGCCGCGTGCGGGGCGCTCAATACGCCGGGGCTGCTCATCCGCTCGGGGCTCAGGCGTGCGTCGATCGGGCGTCACCTCGGCCTGCACCCGCTGCGCCTCGTCTACGGGCTGTTCGAGGAGCCGCAGGACGCACACATCGCCTACCCGATCAGCTCGCACTGCATGGACTTCCAGACCGACGAGGACGGAGGCTTCGTGATCGAGGCAGCGACCGTCCAGGATCCGATCGGGTTCGCAACGACGCTCTGCGACGAGCACGGGCCGCTGTGGGGTCCCCGGCTCGTCGAGGCGGTTCGCCGCTACCGGTACTGGTCGGGCGTGCTCGCGATGGTGAACGACGAGAACAACGCCGCGGTGATCGTCGACGACGACGGCAGCGAGCGGTTCGAAGTCGACTTCCAGCCGAGCGAGCTCGAGCGGATCGACGCCGCTTTCACGTTCAGCCGTGAGGTGCTCGAGGCGGCCGGCGCAACCCGCATCTGCTGGACGGGGCTCACGTCGACGCACTCGCAGGGCAGCTGCCGGATGGGGGACGACCCTGAGCGGTCGGTCGTCGACCGAAACGGCGAGTCGCACGACGTCAAGCGGCTGTTCGTCGGTGACGGCTCACTCATCCCGCGTACGCTCTCGGTGAACCCGTCCCTGACGATCATGGCGCTCGCGACCAGGCTCGCTGAGCACCTCGAAGCCGACGAGAGCGGCTACCTCAGCTCCTGAGCCGCCTGGCCGGTGACAGTCACGTGACTGTCACCAGCGATCGCCCAGCGATCGCCGGCAGCTCGATCAGCGCGGCGTCGAGCTCGGCCGTGGCGGACAGGCACGGGGCGTGCTCGGCGGCCAGCCGCGGGTCGCCCGATCGCGAGGTGGCTGGCCTCGGCCGGCAGCGCGATCGCCGGGCGATCCGCGTCGTCAGGGCGCTTCGGCCTTGAGCTCTACCTCGACGAACGAGAAGTCGTAGTCGTTCGCGTTGACGACGTCGTGCTCGATCCCCGCCTCGCGGAAGTAGGGGAGACCGGCGGTGAGCTCGGCCTCGCCGATGCCGCTCGCGTCCTCGTAGCGCAGGCGTCCCGAGGCGAGCGGGACGATCACGTAGTCGTGCTCGTGGCGGTGCCAGCCCGTCGCCGCGCCCGGCGCGAAGCGCCACTCGGTGACCCGCGTCCGTTCGTTGTCGATCCGGACGGTCGGGACTGCCCGGGGCCGCTCGCTCATCCCGCCGCTACGAGCCGCGAGCCGGCGTGCCGGCCGCCCGCGCGCCGAGCTCGACGAGGCCCTGGGCGACGGCGCGGTTCACCGCGCTCGTCACGGCCCGCAGGGAGGCGCTGACGATGCTGGGATGGATGCCGACGCCCCAGAGCACGCGATCGCCGATCGCCGCCTCGATGTAGCAGGCGGCGCTCGCGTCCGCCCCGGCCGTGACGGCGTGCTCGTGGTAGTCGAGGACGCGCAGGTCGATGCCGAGGCTCGAGAGCGCGTCGACGAAGCCCGCGATCGGCCCGTTGCCGCGGCCGCTGACCGTTCGCTCCTCGCCGTCGAGGCGGATCGTCGCCTCGAGCGTCTCCCCGGCAGCCTCCTCCTCGACCGAGCGGTGCCCGAGGATCTCGAGCGGACCGGGCCGCAGGTACTCCTCGGCGAAGCAGGCCCAGATCTGCTCGGGCGTCACCTCGCCGCCCTCCGTCTCGGCCACCCGCTGG
>JBBILK010000151.1:0-7025 GCA_037444965.1 Actinomycetota bacterium
TCACCGCGACCGCCCTGTCATCCGTCCCGCACGAGCGCGCCGGGATCGCCTCCGGCGTGAACGCGACGGTCTCGCGGCTGGGGAACCTTCTTGCCGTGGCCGTCCTCGGCCTCGTCGTCTCGGTGGTCTTCGCGGCCGCGGCCGGCGACTCGAGCGCGGTGCCGCTCGGCCCGGCTGAGACCGACTCCGAGCTTCGCTCGGCCTCGATCGAGGCGTTCCGAATCGCGATGGTCGTCGCAGCCGGTCTCGCCGTCGCCGGGGCCGCCGTCGCCTGGCTCTCGATCTCGGACGCCGAGGCGCGCGCGGCGGGCGAGGAGGCCGTCGCCGTCCGGCCGACCCACGGGGCACTGGAGGCCTGCCCTCGCTAGAATCGTCGCGGGAGGAGCGCGGCACTCTCGGTGACTGCCAAGGAGGAGGTCGCCATGGCCGCAGACAACGCGAGCATCGTCCGGACCACGTACGACGCGTTCAACGACCGGGATCTCGAGCGCGGTGGCGCTGCCATCGCGTCTGATGCCGAGCTTGTCGACGTTCCCTCGGGCACGATCTTCCGCGGCCCGGAGGGGTACAAGCAGAGCATGCAGGGCTGGCTGACGGCGTTTCCGGACGGCCGGATCGAGATCACGAACCTGGTCGCCGCCGGAGACACGGTCGTCGTCGAGTTCACCGGCCGGGGCACGCACACGGGCCCGCTCGTCGGGCCCGCGGGCGAGATCCCGCCGACCGGGAAGGCCGGGCAGATGGCGCTCTGCGACGTCGTTCGTGTGAAGGACGGGAAGATCGTCGCACTACGCAGCTACTACGACATTGCGACGCTGCTCGGCCAGCTCGGGGTCATGCCCGAGCTGCCGGTGGCAGCGCACGCCTGAGCGACGCCGGCGCCGCGCTCCTCCGCTCCGGACGCCGGGCAGTCCCCCGCTCGAGGGATGGCGCCGCCGGTCGCCGACCCTAGGATGGTTCCGCAAAGGGGGAGCGGGAGCCGGTGAAGATGACGATCGTGACCCGGAAGGACGGGCGCATCATCGGTGCCGTGTACGGCTACGCGCTCGAGCCCGACGGCGTCGAGCGCCCTGGCGGCGATCAGGAGCTCCACGTGCTCGACGTCCCCGAGGAGATCATGCGCGCGCAGACGGCGACCGAGCTCCACGACCGCCTCGAGGCGCACCTGCGCCGGACGGCGCGGAAGCCGGCGCAGAGGAGTCACCGACCGCGGGCCGGGTGAGGGGCGGGGATCCCGCCCCTCACCCGCGCGGAGAGCGGCGCCTACCGTGCGAGCGCCTTCTCGAGCGCGCGCCGGGTCAGCACGGTCGCGAGGTGCCGACGGTAGTCGGCGCTCCCGGCCGTGTCGCTCGGCGGGCTCGTTCCCTCGGCCGCCCGTGACGCCGCCGCTTCCGGGTTGCCGTCGGCCGCGAACGCCTCTTCGACGCCGGTGGCGCGAAGCGGCGTCGGCCCCATGTTCGTGAGCGCGACCTTCGCGCTCCCGTTCGAGACGATCGCGGCGACTGCGACGGTGGCCCAGTCCTGCGCGCGACGGTTGAACTTCACGTACGAGCAGCCGGCGCCGCCGAGCTTCGGCACCCGGATCTCGGTCAGCACCTCCCGCGGCCCGAGCGCCGTTTCGAGGAACCCGCGGAAGAAGTCCGCCGCGGCGATCGTCCGTTCCCCGTCGGGGCCCCGGGCGACGAGCTCCGCGTCGAGCGCGAGCAGGACGGTCGGGAGGTCGGAGGCGGGGTCGCCGTGCGCTGCCGAGCCGCCGATCGTGCCGCGATGGCGGACCTGGGGATCGCCGACCTGCGCGGCGGCGTAGGCGAGGATCCCGCACTGCTCCTTCAGCAGCTCGCTCGTCGCCAGGTCGTGGTGGCGGGTGAGCGCCCCGATCGCGATCCCGTCGCCAGCCTCGCGGACGTAGGCGAGGTCGGAGAGCCTGCCGATGTCGACGAGCAGGGTGGGACGGGCGAAGCGCAGCTTCATGAGCGGCAGCAGCGAGTGCCCGCCGGCCAGGAGCTTCGCGTCCTCGCCCTCGCCGAGCAGCCGGATCGCGTCGTCGACCGAGCCGGCGACCTCGTAGTCGAACGGTGCCGGGATCACCTCGCCACCCCCCTCAGTGCTTGCCAGACTCGCTCGGGCGAGGCCGGCATGTCGATGTCCGTGATCCCGTACGGGGAGAGCGCGTCGACCACGGCGTTGACCACCGCGGGCGTCGAGGCGATCGTGCCCGTCTCGCCGACGCCCTTGACGCCGAGCGGGTTGGTCGGGCTCGGCGTCTCCGTCCGGTCGAGCTCGTACGAGGGGAGCTCGGCAGCCGACGGGACGAGGTAGTTCGTCAGCGAGCCGGTGACGAGGTTCCCGTCCGCGTCGTAGACCGCCTCCTCGAAGAGCGCCTGGGCGACCCCCTGAGCGATGCCGCCGTGCACCTGGCCCTCGACGATCATCGGGTTGATCACGGTGCCGACATCGTCGACCGCGACGTACCGGTCGAGGAACACGGCCCCGGTCTGCGTGTCGACCTCGACGACCGCGACGTGGCAGCCGCCCGGCCAGGAGAAGTTCGGCGGGTCGTAGACGTGCTGGGCGGTGAGCCCCGGCTCCATCCCCTCCGGGAGGTTGTGGGCCGCCCAGGCGAGGAAGGAGGCGTCCTTCACCGTCAGGCCCTTGTCGGTGCCGCGCACCGCGAACCGCCCGCCCGAGTACTCGAGGTCCTCCTCGGACACCTCGAGCGTGTGGGCGGCGATCTTCCTCGCCTTGCCGATGATCTTCTCGGTCGCGTGCCAGAGGGCCACGCCGCCGACCGGCAGGCTGCGGCTCCCGTAGGTGTCGAGACCGAGCTGGGAGACGGCGGTGTCCCCGTGCAGGAACTCGACGTCGTCGACCGACACGCCGAGCCGGTCGGCGACGATCTGCGAGAACGTCGTCGCGTGCCCCTGCCCGTGCGGCGAGGTGCCCGAGACGATCTGCACCGTCCCGGTCGGCAGGCAGCGCACCGTCATCGCCTCCCAGCCGCCGCCGCCGAACTTGAGCGCACCGAGGATGCGCGACGGCGCGAGCCCGCACATCTCCACGTAGGTCGAGAAGCCGATCCCGAGCTGTCTCGTGGCGCCGCTCTCCCGCCTGGCCGCCTGCTCTGCCCGGACACCCTCGTAGTCGAGCACCTCGAGCGCCCGGTCGAGGGCCGCCTCGTAGTTGCCGGAGTCGATCTCGAGGCCCGACGCGATCGTCGCCGGGAACTCCCGGATGAAGTTGAGCCGCCGGATCTCGACCGGGTCCTTGCCGGTCGCCGCCGCCAGCTTGTCCATCGTCCGCTCGATCGCGTAGGTGGCCTCCGGCCGTCCGGCGCCGCGGTAGGCGTCGGTCGGTGTCGTGTTCGTGAAGATCCCCGTGCAGTGGAAGTCGTAGGCGACCGCGTCGTAGCACCCCGCGTAGAGCCAGGCGCCGAGCAGCGGGATTCCCGGCGTCACCGCCTGCAGGTAGGCGCCCATCGCCGCGGTCAGGTGCGTCCGGACGGCGGTGACCTTCCCGTTCTCGTCCGCCGCCAGCTCGATCTCCTGGATCAGGTCACGTCCGTGGATCGTCGCGAGGCAGCCCTCCGAGCGCCCCTCGATCCACTTCACCGAGCGGTTCAGCCGGCGGGCGCACGTGATCACGAGCATGTCCTCGGCGTACACGTCCATCTTCGAGCCGAAGCCACCGCCCACGTCCGGTGCGATCACCCGCGTCTTCGCCTCGGGAATGCCGAGCACGAGCGTGTAGGCGGTGCGCATGATGTGCGGCGCCTGCGTCGCCGTGATCACGGTCAGGTCGCCCGTCGCCGGCGAGATCTCGCAGACGACGCCGCGCGGCTCCATCGCGGCCGGAATCAGCCGCTGCTGCCGGTACCGCCCCCTGACCGTGTACTTCGCCTCCGCGAACGCCTTGTCGACCTCGCCCGCGCTGAGGCTCCACGTGTAGCAGCGGTTCTCCGGCACGTCGTCGTGCACGAGCGGCGCGCCCGGTCCGGCGGCCTGCTCGACGTCCGTCACCGCGGGGAGCACCTCGTAGTCGACCGCGACGAGCTCGGCCGCATCCTCCGCCTGCGCCCGGCTCTCGGCGATCACGACCGCGACGCCGTCGCCGACGAAGCGCGCCTTGTCGACCGCGAGCGGCAGGTGCGGCGGCATCTTGATGTCCTCCGAGACCGGCCAGATGCACGGCAGCCCGTTGGGCCACGCGTCCTTCAGGTCCTCGCCGGTGTAGGCGGCGACGACGCCGTCCGCGGCCAGCGCGGCCGACACGTCCACCTTCCTGATCCGCGCGTGGGCGTGAGGGCTGCGGACGACGACCAGGTGCAGGAGTCCCGGCGCCGTGTAGTTGTCGACGTAGGTGCCGCGCCCGGTGAGCAGGCGGGCATCCTCCCGCCGCGGAATGGCACGGCCGACGAACGTCTCCTGCTCGGTCGTAGCCATCACGCCACCCCCGCGGCCGCCTGGACCGCCTTCACGATGTTGTGGTAGCCGGTGCAGCGGCAGAGGTTCCCCTCGAGGGCCTCCCTGATCTCCCGCTCGCTCGGGCTCGGGTGCTCGGAGAGGAGGGAGACCGCGGCCATCACCATGCCGGGGGTGCAGTAGCCGCACTGGAGCGCGTGCTGCTCGTGGAACGCCTGCTGCACGGGGTGGAGGGCGCCGTCTGCGGCCAGCCCCTCGATGGTCGTGATCTCGAGGCCGTCCGCCTGGACGCCGAGCACCGTGCACGACTTCACGGACTCGCCGTTCACGAGCACCGTGCAGGCGCCGCAGGACGACGTGTCGCAGCCGACGTTCGTCCCCGTCAACCCCAGGCGCTCGCGCAGAACGTAGACGAGGAGCTCACGGGGCTCGACCTCCACCTCCCTTCGCGTGCCGTTGACGGTCAAGGAGATGCGTCTCACGTGCTGCCTCCTTTCGAAGAGAGTTAGTCCCTGCCGCCGATGCGGAGGAAGCGAAGGATCGAGCGCCAGACCGCACCGAGCCCGAGCCTGAGCCCGGAGACCGGCTTCGCCGACGCGGCCACCGCCGCGGCTGCCTGCTCGGGCGTCTCGGCGGCGAGCTGGGCCGCGAGGCAGTCGGCGAACTTGCCGACGAGCTGCTGCGAGACGTCCTGGACGATGCCGCGGCCGTACTGCGCCACGGGACCCGAGAGCGTCAGCTCCGTCACGATGTCGATCCGCGTGCCGTCGCCGCTGTCCGCGAGGCTGGACTGGATCTGCGCCTGCGCGCCGCCGCGGCCCCGCTTCTCGCGGGCCTTCGCGCCCAGCGTGACGGTCCCGGCGGCCTCGTCGACGTGCTCGCGGGTCACGTCGGTGTCGAAGGAGAGCGCGATCGGGCCGAGCTTGACGCTCATGTCCGCCTTCCACTGGTTGTCCGAGATCGTCTCCTTGAGCGTCGCGCCGGGCATGCACGGGACGACGCGCGGGACGTCCATCAGGAGATCCCAGGCCGCGCGCTTCGGGGCGGGGACCTCGAAGGAGTTCTCGAGCCTCATCGCGCCACGGCCTTCACGGAGACGCGCGGCGCCTTCGCGTTGAAGACGGAGACGATCTCGGCGGCGATCGCGACGGCGACCTCCTCGGGCGTCCTCGAGGCGATCGAGAGCCCGATCGGCGCGTGGATGCGCTCGAGCTGCTCGTCGCTCACTCCTTCCTCGCGCAGCCGCTCGGCGCGCCGCTCGGTCGTCCGCCGGGAGCCCATCGCGCCGATGTAGCCGGCCTTCGTTCCCAGCGCGACCTTGAGGATCGGGACGTCGAACTTGTTGTCGTGCGTGAGGACGCAGATCGCGGTCCGCTCGTCGACGGGCGAGCGTTCGAGGAAGCGGTCCGGCCACTCGACGACGAGCTCGTCGACGTCGGGAAACCGCTCCGGCGTCACGAACTTCGCACGCGCGTCGCAGACGGTGACGCGGTAGCCGAGGAACCGCCCGATCGACGCGAGCGCGGACGCGAAGTCGATCGCGCCGAAGACGTACATCCGCGGGCGCGGCACGAAGGAAGAGACGAAGAGCTGCTCGCCGGCTCCCAGCTCGACGACGCCGGTCTCGCCCCGGGCGAGGAGCTCGCGCGCCTTCTCCGCGACCTCGCCGTTCCCGCTCGAGTCCCCGTAGACGAGCGTCTTCGCGCCGATCTCGGGCCCGGAGACTCTCACTGCGAGCGCGAGCGGACGTTCCTCGCGCACGGCCTCGGCGATCGGAGCGACGCAGGCCGGGTCGAGAGCGTCGACGAAGATCCGGACCGTTCCCCCGCAGGGGAGGCCCACCTCGAACGCCTCGTCGTCGGCGATGCCGTAGGTGAGGAGCCTCGGGGGCCCGCCGGCGAGCAGGGCCTGCGCCTCCTCGTAGACGGCGGGCTCGACACAGCCGCCCGTGACCGAGCCCGCGACCTCTCCCTGCTCGGAGACCGCGAGCACGGCGCCCGGGTCGCGAGGAGCGGACCGCTCGGTGGAGACGACGGTTGCCGTCGCGACCTTGAGGCCCTCTCGCGTCCAGCGCTCGAGCGTTTCCAGGACATCCTTCACGTGCTCACCAACCTCCTTCGCGTCGCACCGACGGCGTAGTGAAGTAGTAGCGCAGGACGGCCGTCCGTGTGAGGTCGCTCCGACTTCGTCGACCCCGGAACGCCGCTACTCGGAGATCACGAAGAACTTCTTGAAAGGCGACTTGACGATCCAGGTCGAGCTTGCGCCCTTCGGGAAGGTGACGAGGTCGCCGGGCCGGAGCTCGACCGCCTCGCCGCTGTCGAGCTCGACTCGCACCTCGCCCTCGAGCACGTTGAAGGTCTCGTTCCCTCCGAACGTGTACGTGAACGTCGACGGCTCGCCGGTGAAGAGCCCGGCGTAGAGCATCGGCTCGCCCTCGGCGCTCGCCTTCAGCCAGTGCACCTTGCCGTCGGGATCTCCCTCGACCGCGTCGAGCGGGAACGGCTCGTACTCGGTGGCCGAGACGTTCGAGTGGTGGATGGCGCCGATCGTCTTCACGTCCTCTCCTTTCCGTCGGGCTCGCCGCGGCTCTCGACCTCAGGGCAG
>JBBILK010000152.1:0-7019 GCA_037444965.1 Actinomycetota bacterium
GCCGCTTGCGCACGCCATGAGCGTAGCGAGAACGCCCGCCGAAAGGCCCGCCTGTGGTATCTCTTTCCCGCGCTCAGACGCCGACGAAGGGAGATAGCTCGATGGCGGACACACAGGCCGAGACGCAGGCTCTGATCGACGGGCTGCTGAAGGAGCACCGGACGTTCCCTCCCTCGGAGGAGTTCCGCCGTAGCGCGATCGTCCAGGACGACTCGGTCTACCGTGAGGCCGAAGAGGACCCCGAGGGCTTCTGGGCACGCCGTGCCGACGAGTTCGTGGCCTGGTTCAAGAAGCCGAGCAAGGTGCTCGAGTGGACGCCGCCGCACTACACCTGGTTCGAGGACGGCGAGCTGAACGTCTCCTACAGCTGCCTCGACCGGCACGTCGAGGCGGGCCGGGGCGACAAGATCGCCTACCACTGGGTCGGCGAGCCGCCGGAAGAGACCCGCGACATCTCCTACGCGGAGCTCCTGCGCGAGGTCTCGCGGCTCGCCAACGGGCTCAGGAAGCTCGGTATCAGACGCGGCGACCGTGTCGGGATCTACATGGGCATGGTTCCCGAGCTGCCGATCGCGATGCTCGCCTGCGCGCGGATCGGTGCGCCGCACATCGTCGTCTTCGGCGGCTTCTCGTCCGAATCTCTCGCCGAGCGGCTGCGCGACTCGCGCGCGGTCTGCCTGATCACCCAGGACGAGGGCTGGCGCAAGGGCGGCAAGGTGCCGCTGAAGTCGAACGCCGACCTGGCGGTCGCCGCCGCTCCGGAGATCAGGCACGTGGTCGTCCTCCGCCGCACGGGCGATCCCGTGCCCTGGGAGGAGCACGACGTCTGGTGGCACGACCTCGTCGCCGACGTCCCCGACACGTGCGAGCCAGAGCGGATGGGCGCGGAGGACACGCTGTTCCTGCTCCACACGTCGGGATCGACCGCCAAGCCGAAGGGAGCGCTACACACGAGCGGCGGCTATCTCGTGCACGTGTCGGTGACCCACAAGTGGATCTTCGACATCCACGACGACTCCGTCTGGTGGTGCGCGGCCGATGTCGGCTGGGTGACCGGGCATTCGTACATCGTCTACGGGCCGCTCAACAACGGCACGACGAGCGTCCTCTACGAGGGCGACCCCTCCTACCCGGACTGGGACCGCCACTGGAAGATCGTCGAGCGCTACCGCGTCAACTCGTACTACACGGCGCCGACGCTGATCCGCTCGTTCGTGAAGATGGGCGAGGAGTACCCGAAGCGGCACGACCTCTCCTCGCTGCGCGTGCTCGGAACGGTCGGCGAGCCGATCAACCCGGAAGCCTGGGTCTGGTACTGGCAGGTGATCGGCGGCGGTCGCTGCCCGATCGTCGACACCTGGTGGCAGACGGAGAACGGCGGCATCCTGATCACGCCGCTCCCCGGCGTCGTGACGACGAAGCCCGGCTCGGCGACGATCCCCTTCCCCGGGATCCTGCCGGAGGTCGTCGACGAGCAGGGACAGCCGGTCCCTCCCGGGACGGGCGGGTACCTCGTCGTCAAGCGGCCCTGGCCGGGGATGTTCCGGACGCTCTTCGGAGACGACGAGCGCTACGTCGCGACGTATTTCTCGAAGTACGGCCCCGAGGTCTACTTCACCGGAGACGGGGCGAAACGGGACGAGGACGGCTACTTCTGGCTGATGGGCCGGATCGACGACGTGATCAACGTCGCCGGCCACCGCCTCTCGACGACCGAGATCGAGTCGACGCTCGTCGAGCACCCCTCCGTGGCCGAGGCCGCCGCAACCGGCGCGTACGACCCCGAGCGCGGCCAGCGCATCGTCTGCTTCGTCCTGCTCAAGGAGGGCTTCGGGCCCTCGGACGAGCTCTCCGACGAGCTGCGCGAGTTCGTCGCCGAGAAGATCGGCAAGATCGCCCGCCCCGCCGCCGTCCTGTTCGGCGACGACCTGCCGAAGACCCGCTCCGGGAAGATCATGCGCCGGCTCCTCAAGAACATCGCCGAAGGCCAGGCGCTCGGCGACACGACCACCCTCCGCGACCCGGCGATCGTGGAGGATCTGAAGCACAAGGCCGACCGGGCGCTCGGCCGCGCCGGCTCCTGAGCGACCCGGGGCGGTCGCCTACTTGTAGCGGTAGACGATCCGCCCCCGGTCCAGGTCGTACGGGGAGATTTCGACCTTCACGCGGTCCCCGGGGAAGATCTTGATCCTGAAGCGCCGCATCCGTCCCGACGCGTAGCCGAGCGCCTCGTGTCCGTTGTCGAGCGCGATCCGGAACATGCTGTTGCGAAGCGCCTCGACTACCTCTCCTTCGAGCTCGATCTTCTCTTCCTTGGTCGCGATGAGGCTGCCCTCCCTAGCCGGCGATGGTGATGACGTTGGCCGCCTCGGGGCCCTTCTGGCCCTGGCGGGTCTCGAACTCGACCTTCGCACCCTCGGCCAGGGTCTTGAAGCCCTCGCCGGCGATGCTCGAATGGTGGACGAAGACGTCCTTGCCGCCCTCGTCGGGCGCGATGAAGCCGTAGCCCTTCGCGTCGTTGAACCACTTGACGGTTCCGGTTGCCATGGAAGAAATCACCTCCCTTCCCTCGTTCGAACGGGTAAGGGAGGCGTCGGGCCTCACCGGTACTCGCTCTCGTGTTCCGGCTCAGTGTAGCCGAATGATCCGGGCCCACGGCCGACGGGCCGAGCCGCGGCGCCGTCAGGAGGCGTCGAAGACGATCACCGAGCGCGCCACCTCTCCCGCGTCCATCGCCGCAACGCGTCGTTGACCTCCTCGAGCGAGCACGTCGAGATCAGCGCGTCGAGCCGCAGCTCACCGGTCTGGTAGAGCTCGAAGAGCAGCGGGAAATCGACCGCCGGCCGGCAGCCGCCGTACCAGGAGCCGCGGACCACGCGCTCCTCGAACGCCATCGTCAAGGCGTCGATCGGGACTGCGGCGTCGGGAGGCGCGAGCCCCACCAGCACGGCTTGGCCGCCACGGCCGACGAGGTCGAGCGCGAGCCTGATCGTCTCCGGGCGCCCGATCGCCTCGAAGACGTGGTCGGCTCCGTGGCCGAGCAGCTCCCGGGCGGCACCCGCAACATCGTCCCGGGACGCGTCGACCGCATGCGTCGCACCGAGCTCGCGAGCGAGCGCGAGCTTCGACGCCACGGAGTCGATCGCGACGATCGGCCGCGCGCGGGCAATTCGAGCCCCCTGCACGACGTTCAGGCCGACCCCGCCGCAGCCGACGACGGCAACGGACTCGCCCGGCCGGACCCGGGCCGTGTTCAGCACCGCTCCGACGCCGGTCATGACCGCGCAGCCCATGAGCGCGAACTCGGTGAGCGGAAGCGTGCGGTCGACCGGAATCGCAGTCTGGGCGGGCACCACCGACCGCTCGGCGAACGACGACGTGTTGTAGTGGTGAATCCGCCGTCCGTCCTTGTGGAAGCGAGTCGTACCGTCCATCATCGTGCCCGCGATCGACCACTCGAGGTCGACGCAGAGGTTCGGGCGCCCGATCGAGCAGAACCGGCAGCGGCCGCAGTAGGGAAGCCACGAGAGGACGGCGTGGTCGCCCGGCTGCACGTGGGCAACGCCGGGGCCGACCTCCTCGATCACCCCCGCTCCCTCGTGGCCCATGATCACCGGCCTGACCCAGGGATGGATTCCCTGGATCGTGTGCAGATCGGAACGGCAGACGCCGCTCGCGACCATCCGAACGAGCACTTCTCCCTCGCGCGGCGGCTCGAGCTCGACGTCCTCGACGACGAGCGGGGCACCGAACTCGTAGAGGACCGCGGCTCTCGTTCTCATCCGAGCGTCCCCATCCCCAGCACGGCGTCGTCGTGGAAGGGCAGCACGTTGTCCCCTCCGACCTCGAGCAGCCGCAGCATCGACTCGTAACAGAGCATCGGATCCGTGTGCATCCCGGCGGGAATCACCTTGTAGGTGCCTTTCGCGACGATCTCCGGCGGCGGGTAGAAGTTCTCCCGGATCGTGCACATCCCCGCGATCACGTAGGTGCCGGCCGCGGTGTCGACTGCGACCGACTGTCCACCGGGGCTGTGGCCGGGGGTGAAGAGAACGCGCAGCCCGGGCGCGAGCTCGTAGTCGCCGTCCACGAGCTCGACGTTCAGCCGCGCGATCTGCTCGTAGTGCTCCTTCGGCGCGTAGGTGGAGGCGAAGAGCGGGTGGACGGGAATCCTCGTCCACTCGGCGCGCTGAATCAGGATCCGCGACTTCGTGAACTTCGTCGTGTTCATGCAGTGATCCCAGTCGAGATGGGTCTGCACGAAGGTGTCGATGTCGTCGAGCTCGAGGCCCTGCTCTTCGAAGTGCCGCTCGATCGGCTTCACGTCGACGACGTCCTTGAAGGTCTCCCCGGCGAGCTGGAGCGGCTTCTCGCCCCGGATCCGGGTGCGGTAGTCCTCCGCCGAGCAGCCGGCGTCCACGAGGACGTTCCGGCCGCCGCCGCGGATCAGCCAGGACACGTACGGGATGTCGACCTTCTCGCCGAAGTTGTGCATGTAGGTGAAGCGGCTCTTCTCGCGCTGCGGGCCGATGGCGACGACCATCGGGGTGATGGTGAACACTGCACCTCCCTTACGGATCGATGGGCCGGATCATGCTGAAGACGAGCTCGGGCGTCAGCGGCAGCCGCTCGACCTGGACGCCGAGCGCATCGCCCACCGCGGCGGCCACGGCAGCCGGCGCGGCGATCATGCCGGACTCTCCCATCCCCTTGATTCCGCCCGGCGTGAACGGCGACGGCGAGGTGCAGTGGTCGATCCGAACGACCGGCACCTCCGCGGCCGTCGGCAACGCGTAGTCCATGAGCGTCCCCGCCTGCGGCTGCCCGTCGTCGTCGTAGACGATCCGCTCGAGCAGGGCCCCGCCGATGCCCTGGGCAACGGCGCCGCGGATCTGTCCATCGACGATCGCGGGGTTGATGATCGTGCCGCAGTCCTCGACCGCGACGACCTGCCGGACGGTCACGCCGCCCGTCCCCGCGTCGACCTCGACCACGGCCAGGATGCATCCGTTCGAATAGGTGGCTCTCGGATCGTGGAACCGCGAGACGGAGAGCTCGGGCTCGGCGAGCGCGGCGCGGAGCTCCGGGCGGAAGTAGACCGCCTCGGCCAGCTCGCGGAGCGTCACGGAGCGGCTCGGAGCATCCCGGAGCGCGACGCCTCCGTCGACGACGGCCAGATCGGCGGCATCGGCCTCGAGCAGGTGAGCAGCGATCGCGAGCAGCCGTTCCCGGAGCTCCTCGGCCGCCTGGAGAACCGCCCCGCCGATCACGACCGCCGTTCGGCTCGCCCGCGTGCCCGGTACCGACACCGGCACCGTCGCCGTGTCGTTCGCGTGCACGACCACGTCGCCGATCGGCGCGCCGAGCACGTCGGCCACGATCTGTGCGAGCACGGTCTGATGCCCCTGCCCCTGCGACGGTGTCCCGACGGCGACCGTGACCTCCCCGGACGGCTCGACCGTGACGCGCGCGGAGTCGTGCGAGACCAGCACCCAGCTCGACTGTCGCGAGCCCTCGGTGCCCCAGCCGGTCGGCTCGACGTAGGGGCTGATGCCGATACCCAGGTAGCGCCCCTCGCCTCGAGCGGCTTCCTGCTCGGCGCGGAAGTCCTGGTAGCCGGCGAGCTCGAGCGCCCGCTCGAGCGACTCGCCGAAGCTCCCCGAGTCGTAGAGCATCCCCGTGCAGGACTCGTACGGGAACTCGTCGGCACCGACCAGGTTGCGCCGCCGCAGCTCGGCCGCGTCGAGCCCGAGCTCGCGCGCGGCCTTGTCGATCAGGAGCTCTCGCGCACAGTGCCCTGCGGTCCAGCCCACGCCGCGGTACGGAGCGATGGGCGCCTTGTTCGTGACGACGGCGAGCACCTCGTAGCCGAGATTCCGGATCCGGTAGACGCCGGGCAAGAGGCCGGCCGCGAGGTACGGCTCGATCAGGGCGCTCGCGTTGTTGTACGAGTAGGCACCGGCGTCGCCGACGATCCGGGCCCGCAGACCCAGGAACCGGCCGTCCGCAGCGAGCGCGAGCTCGGACTCGATCAGCTGCTCCTTCGCGTGGGGTGCCGCGACGAGGTTCTCGGTCCGGTCCTCGATCCAGATCACCGGTCGACCCACGAGCCGGGCGGCGAGGGCGACCGCGACCTCTTCCGGATGGATCGGGATCTTCTGTCCGAAGCCGCCGCCGACGTCGGGCGTCAGGACCCGGATTCGCGCCTCGCCGATGCCCGTCGCCAGCGCCAGGCGCCGCCGCAGGAGGTGCGGGGACTGGGTCGAGCTCCAGACCGTGAGCACGCCGCTTCCCGGCTCGTAGCTGGCGGCGCAGCCGCGGGTCTCGAGCGGTGCCGCCGCGTAGCGGTTGTGCCGGAGGACGTGCCTCACGACGTTCGCGGCCGAGCGGAAGGCGCCCTCGACGTCGCCGATCGTGCGCTTGCCCCGGTAGACGACGTTCGAGCCGAGCTCGGGAAACAGCAGCGGCGCACCGTCCCGCCCCGCCGCGTCCGCGTCGACGACGTGCGGCAGCGGCTCGAGGTCGAGCTCGACGAGCTCGGCGCCGTCTTCGGCCTCGTAGCGGCTTCGCGCGAGGACCATCGCCGTCGCTTCGCCGACGAACCGGACTCGTCCGGCGGCGAGCGCCGGTTGCGGTGTCTTGACGAGACCGTCGATCGGCAGCAGGTCGACCAGGGGCTCGTGCGGGAGATCCGCCTGGACGAGCACGGCGACCACGCCCGGGGCCGACCGGGCCGCCTCGGCCCGGATCGAGGTGATCAGGCCATGCGGTACGGGCGACCGGACGAACGCCGCGTGGACGGCCCCCCGGTGCTCGAGGTCGGCGAGGAAGCGCCCTTCGCCTCTCAGCAACCGCGGATCCTCGAGCCGCGGCAGCCGGCGCCCGGTCCAGCGGCCGGGGAGGCCGAGCGCGAGCCGATCGGAAGGCGCAGGCTGCAGGTCAGATACGATATACGGAGACGTGGCGAGGCGGGCCACGTCGCCTTCCCGCTGGCAATCCCGGACTTCCGTTTCCGCCTG
>JBBILK010000153.1:0-6952 GCA_037444965.1 Actinomycetota bacterium
CACGGGATGCACCGCGGCGGCTGCGGCACCGTCCAGGTCTGGGTCGCCCACCAGACGGCGCCCGTCTTCCACATGTGCCTCGCCGACAACTCGAAGATCCAGACCGCCCAGGGCCTGTTCGGAGGCTACGCGCCCTCGGCGATGCCCGGCCTGAGCGCCAGGCGCACAAGGATGGTCGAGCGGCTCGGCGGCGACGGGAAGGGCCTCGAGCTCGCCTTCGAGCCGCTCCTCGACGACGTGCAGGCCAACGGGGATCTTGCCGTCGAGTTCTACGCCCGCACGACCCGGCCCTTCGACGAGGGCGACGTGATCTCGTTCGTCTTCTCGGGCGGCGGCGGCGGCTACGGCGACCCGTTGGATGCCGACCCCGAGTCCGTCCTCGAGGGCCTCGCCGAGCGCTCGATCTCGACCTGGTCGGTGGAGACCGTCTACCGGGTGGCCTATGACCCCGAGTCGGGGAAGGTCGACGAGGAAGAGACGCAGCGGCTCCGCGAGGAAGAGCGTCGCGACCGGCTCGCCCGCGGGCGCCGCTGGGACGAGTTCATCGCGGAGTGGTCCGCCAGGCGGCCGCCCGACGAGATCCTCACCTGGTTCGGTAGCTGGCCCGAGGGCAAGCCGACAGCCCCGATCATCCGCCACTGAGACGAGACCGCGGGCCGATGCCGACCTCGACGGCGCGAGCGGAGCGGAGGAGTCGGCGGTTCCGCCCGGGCCCCTTCCGGACGCGCCTGCCCGGCGCCGCCCGTGCCCCCGAGACGGCCCCCGAAGGTCTCCTCGTCGTCGAGGGCGCCGTGAAGTCGTTCGGCGGGGTGACCGCGGTGAACGACGTCTCGCTGCGCGTCGAGGACGGCGAGGTGCTCGGCGTGATCGGCCCGAACGGCGCCGGCAAGAGCACGCTGCTCAAGCTCGTCTCCGGCGAGCTGTCGCCGGACCGCGGCCGGATCTGGCTCGACGGCGCGCGGATCGACGGCCTGCCGAACAACCGGGTGGCCCGGCTCGGAATCGGCCTCGCCTACCAGATCCCCCAGCCCTTCCACAAGCTGACCGTGCGCCAGAACATCGAAGTCGCCGCGCTCGCGCGCGGGAGCGGCCGGTCGGACCGCGTCGACGAGGTGCTCGAGCTCGCGGGTCTCGCCGACCGCGAGAAGCGACCGGCCGGCTCGCTGGCGCTGCTCGACCTGAAGAGGCTCGAGCTCGCACGCGCGCTCGCGCTCGAGCCGCGGATCCTGCTTCTCGACGAGGTCGGCGCGGGACTCGTGCGCTCCGAGCTCGAGCTGATGATCGAGCTCGTCCGGAAGACCCACGAGGCCGGCGTGACCGTCGTCGTCGTCGAGCACGTCGAGCTCGTGATCCGGGCACTCGCATCGCGGGTCGTGGTCATGGACTGGGGGCGGGTGATCAGCGAGGGTGCTCCGGAGGCGGTCGCGGCCGACGAGCGCGTGCGCGCCCTCTACCTGGGGCACCGCCCCGAGGAGGCCGCGCCGGCCGTCAAGGCGGCCCCGCAGCAGGCCGTCCGGCGCGAGCCGCTGCTCGAGCTCCAGGCGGTCGACGCGGGCTACGGGGGAGCGCTCGCCCTGCGGCAGGTCGACCTCGAGATCGCCGAGGGCGAGATCGTCGCGGTCCTCGGCGCCAACGGAGCCGGCAAGACGACGCTCGCGAACGTCGTGTCCGGCGCCCGCCCGGTGCGGTCGGGCCGGCTCGTGTTCGGCGGCGCCGAGATCACGCGGCTTCGCGCGCACGAGCGGGTCGAGCTCGGGATCGCGCTCTGCCACGAGGGGCGGCGGCTCTTCCCCGAGCTGAGCGTCGAGGAGAACCTCGGCGTCGGCGCCTACTCGCGACGGGCGCGCCGGACGGCAGCAGCGTCGCGCCAGCGCGTGCTCGAGATCTTCCCTCTCCTCGCCGACCTGCGCGAGCAGCACGCCGGAACCCTCTCGGGCGGCCAGCAGCAGATGGTCGCGATCGGGCGCGCCCTGATGGCCGCGCCGAGGCTCCTGATCCTCGACGAGGCGTCGATCGGGCTAGCGCCGGTCGTCGTCGAGCAGCTGTTCGAGGCCGTGGCCGCGATCAACGAGGCCGGGATCTCCGTGCTCGTGATCGAGCAGCACGTTCACCACAGCCTCGCGATCGCGGACCGGGTCTACGTGCTCGACCACGGCTCGGTCTCGTTCTCCGGAACTCCTTTCCTTCTGAAACAAGACACGACGCTGTGGGAGGTGTATTTCGGCGTGAAATAGGGCACGGATTCGAGCGCGAAGCGGTGAAGTCGCTTCGAAGTTCCACACCGAGTAGGGAGACGAATAGATGGCGTGTAAACGGAAGCTCGCAATGACGTTCCTGGCGGTTCTCGTGTTCGGGCTCGCAGTCGTGGCCGCCGGGTGCGGTGGAGGCTCCGAGGGCGAAGCCGCCGAGCCAACCGAGGCGGCAACCACCACGGCCGCCGCCACTGAGCCCGAGGCGACCACCGAGGGGGAGGCCACGACTGAGGCGCCCGCGACCGGCGAGCCGATCGTCGTCGGCAGCACCCTGCCTCTGAGCGGCCCGCTCGCGACGCTCGGCGGGCTCGTCCAGGAGGGGATCGCGACCGCGATCGCCGACGTGAACGCGGCCGGCGGGATCGACATCGGCGGCACGAAGCACGAGCTCGTGCACGAGGTGCTCGACAACCAGAGCGACCCGAACCTGGCCACCCAGCAGGCGCGGACGCTCGTCGAGGAGAAGGGTGCAATCGCGCTGCTCGGCTCCTTCACGCCGCCACTCTCGATTCCGATCTCGAACGTGGCTGAGCAACTCCAGGTGCCCGCCATCTTCACGAACACCCCGGTCCAGGCCTGGCTGGCAGCCAACCCCGACGGCTGGACGTTCGCCTGGGACATGTTCGTGGACGAGAACCAGCAGACCCAGCTCGTGTACGAGGCGGCCGACCGGGCCGAGACGAACAAGAAGGTCGCGCTCTTCACGGACACCGAGGACGACGGCATCGTGATGGGCGCCCTCTGGGAGCAGTTCGCGCCCGAGTGGGGCTACGAGGTCGTCTCCCGGGCCAACTTCCCGGTCGGCACCACCGACTACAAGTCGTTCATCGACGAGGCGAAGGCCGCCGGGGCCGAGATCGTGGTCGCGCAGATGATCCCGCCGGACGGCCTCGCGCTCTGGAACCAGATGAAGGCGCTCGGCTTTGCGCCCAAGGTCGCCCAGTGCGAGAAGTGCGCACACTTCGCCGGCTGGCCGGTCGAGCTCGGCGAGCTCGCCGAGGGCACGCTGATGTTCGGCTGGTGGGATCCCGCCGAGGACAACCCGGGCACCGACCACATGCTGGAGGTGTTCGGGTCGAAGTACGGCCAGACGACCGAGCTCGAGACCACGGTCACGAACTACGCGGTCGCGACGGTGCTGTTCGACGCGATCACGCGGGCCGGTTCCGCCGACCCGGTCGCGATCAACGAGGCGCTCGCGGCGACCGACTTCGCGTCCGTGGTCGGCCAGGTCACGTTCGCGCAGAACGCCTACGTGATCCCCGCCTTCGAGCGCCAGTGGCAGGGATCGGAGCAGGTCAGGGTCACGCCCGCGGATCATCCGGCCGTGGCGCCGTTCGTGGCCCCGCTCCCGGGCTTCTAGGAGCGAGGCCGGGGTGAGGGTGGTGGCGAGGAAAGCGAGGTCGTGATCTCCGCCTCGACGGTCGTCAACGGCGTCCTCCTGGGCGGGCTGTACGCCGTCATCGCGCTGGGACTGTCCCTGATCTTCGGCGTGATGCGGCTCGTCAACCTCGCGCACGGGGTCTTCGTCGTCGGCGGCGGCTACCTCTCGTACCTCGTCACCGCCCACCTCGGCCTCGACCCGCTCGTATCGCTCGCGCTCGTCGCGCCGGCGCTGTTCCTCGCCGGGTACGTGACGCAGCGCGTGATCTTCACCCGCCTCGTGCTGCGCGGCGCCGAGCCGGCGATGGTGGCCACGTTCGGCCTCATGCTGCTCGGCCAGGGCGCGTACACGGTCGCGTTCTCGAGCAATCCGAAGACGCTCTCGACCGACTACTCGAACACGGGCTTCGACGTGCTCGGCGTCCGGCTCCGGCTTGTCGACGTCGTCGGGCTCGCGTTCGGGATCGTGCTCACCGTGGCGGTCTGGACCTGGCTGCAGAAGACGCGCTCGGGCGTCGCCGTCAGAGCGGCGGCGATCGATCCCGGAGCCGCCGAGACCGTCGGCATCGACGTTCCGCGGATGTACGCGCTCGCGGCCGGCGTGGCGGGGGCGCTCGCTGCGGTCGCCGGCGTGATCGTCGGAATCGCCTACTCGTTCACCCCGACCAGCGGCGTCGCCTACCTGACGATCGGGTTCACGGTCGTCGTGCTGGGCGGAATCGGCTCGGTCGGCGGGACGTTCCTCGCCGCGCTCGTGATCGGGCTCGCGCAGAGCATCGGCGGCGAGGTCTTCGGGCCCGTTTACCAGCTCCTGTGCGTGTACGTGCTGTTCGTGATCCTGCTCGCGGTGCGACCGCAGGGACTCTTCTCGCGGAGGGCGCACGCGTGAACGGCGCGCTCCCGCGTCTGGCTGCGGCTCCGCGGCTGCCGGGGCGGGCGACGGGCAGCGCGCTCGCGGTAGCCGTTGCGATCGCGGCGCTCGCGATCGTTCCGAGCGCCGCCTCGTCGTCGGCCCGGACGACCCTGACCACACTGCTGATCTACGCTGCGCTCGCACAGGCCTGGAACCTCGTCGGCGGCTACGCCGGTCAGCTCTCGCTCGGGCACTCCGTCTTCGTCGGAGCCGGCGGGTACACGACGGCGATGCTGCTAATCGAGACCGGGACGCCGATCGTCGTGGCGGTCGCGCTGTCAGCGGTGGTCGGTGCCGGGCTCGCGCTCGGGATGTCGCTTCTGCTGATCCGCCTGCGCGAGGCGTACGTGGCGATCGGCAGCCTCGCGATCGCGCTCGCGTTCCTCGCGTGGATGGTGACCTGGGAGCTCACAGGCGGCAGCAGGGGCTTGAACATCCCGCTCGCCGAGCTGCCCGGGCTCGACACGATCTACTACGCAGCGCTCGGGTCCGTGGTCGTGGCCTCGCTCGTCGCCTGGTGGCTCGAGCACAGCTCGTTCGGCCTCCGGGTGATGGCGGTACGCGACAACGAGAGCGGCGCCCGCGCGGTAGGCGTCTACGGGACGGCCGTCAAGACGATCGTGATGGTCATGAGCGGCACCCTGACCGCCGTGCTCGGCGCGATCGTCGCCTTCAACCAGATCGCCCTCGTGCCCGAGAACTTCTTCGGGCTCCAGTGGTCGATCAACATGATCATCATGACGATCATCGGCGGTCTCGGCACGATGCCCGGGCCGCTCATCGGCGCGGGGGTCGTCTACTACGGGATCCAGAAGCAGCTCGAGAGCCAGCCGGAGATCGCGGTCACGCTCACGGGGGCGCTGGTCATCGTCGTCATCACGCTCGCGCCCACCGGCATCTGGGGCAGCCTGCAGCGGCTGGCCGGGCTGGCCGCCGGCACGTTCCGGGCACGAAGAGCGTGACGCGGGCGAAAGCGCAGTCCCGGCCGAGCGCCCGGGTAGCCCCCTCGACGTCAACCGACCCGGCCGAGCACCTCCCGGGCGATCACGACGCGCTGGATCTGCGAGGTGCCCTCGTAGATCTGGTAGAGCTTCGCGTCGCGCATCAGCTTCTCGACGGGGTACTCCTTCATGTACCCGTAGCCGCCGAAGACCTGCACCGCGTCCGTCGTCACCTCCATGCAGGCGTCGGCGGCGAAGCGCTTCGCCATCGACGAGTAGACGGTCGAGCGCCGGCCGTAGCCGTGGTCGACCATCCAGGCGCCTGCCAGCAGAGCAGGCGCCCGGCCTCGATCTTCGTCGCCATGTCGGCGATCAGGAAGCTGACGCCCTGGTTCGCCGCGATCGGCCGCCCGAACTGGACCCGGGTCTTTGCGTAGTCGCAGGCGTGCTCGTACGCGGCACGAGCGACGCCGATCCCCTGGATGGCGGTCGCCGGGCGTGTCCGGTCGAGCGTCTGCATGGCGATCTCGAACCCGTCGCCCTCCTCGCCGAGCCGGTCGGCGACGGGCACCCTGACGTCCTGGAACGCGACCGCGGACGTATCCGTCGCACGCTGCCCCATCTTGTCGAGGTGCCGCTCGACCGTCACGCCCTCCGCGTCGGCCGCGACGACGAGGGCGGTCAGGCCGACGGCGTGCCGCGCGCCTGGTTCGAGGACTTCCTCAAGATCCTGTCGCCGTTCGCGCCGCACGTCGCCGAGGAGCTGTGGGAGCAGCTCGGCCACGCCGGGTCGATCCAGAAGGCGGCGTGGCCGGCGTTCGTGATGAACATCTTCGAGCCGTTCAGGACGTACTCGTCGCCGTGACGGACCGCGGTCGTCTGGATCGCGGCCACGTCCGAGCCCGCGCCCGGCTCGGTCAGGGCGAAGGCCCAGAGGATCGGCTCGGCGACGAGCGGCGGGAGGAAGCGGCGCTTCTGCTCCTCGCTGCCGGCGATGATCACGGGCGCCGCGCCGAGGTTGTTGGCCACGACCGAGGTCCCGATCCCCGCGCAGCCCCAGCAGAGCTCCTCGCCGACAACGCACTCGTCGAGGATGCCGAGCTCGGGACCGCCGAACTCCTCGGGGACGTGCAGATTCATGAGACCCACCTCGTGCGCCCTCGCGATCACGTCGGCCGCATGGGTCGAGCGCTCGTCGTACTCCGCCGCCTTCGGGCGGATCTCCTGCTCCGCGAACTCGTGCGCGAGCTCGCGGAGCGCCTGCTGCTCCTCGGTGAGCTCGAAGGAGGGGCCAGGTCGGCTGTCGGCGGGCGATCGCATCGGTACTGGCGACAGGATATGGTCGAACGCGCGGCTTGCGACCCGCTGATCGGAGGACGTCCATGGACTACGTCGAGCTCGATCTGAGTCTTTCCGAGGAGGATCTCGCACTGAAGGCGAGCGCCGCCACGTTCGCGCGGGAG
>JBBILK010000154.1:0-6933 GCA_037444965.1 Actinomycetota bacterium
AAAGGGTTCACGACGCGCGCGTACGAGCAGTTCGCGGCGAACGAGGACCTGCGAGCGTCGCTCGTCACGAGCGCGAAGGTGGCGGCGATCTCGAGCGCTGTCGCGGTCGGGCTCGGCATCGTCGCCGCGATCGCGATCGTCCGCCGCGGCTTCTTCGGCAAGGCCGCGGTCTCGGCGCTCCTGCTCTCACCCCTGGTCGTCCCCTACATCGCGCTCGCGATCGGGCTCCTGATCTTCTTCAACGAGATCGGCCTGCCGCTCTCGATCTGGACGATCGTGATGGGGCACGTCGTCCTCAGCATCCCGTACACGATCCTCGTGCTCGCGCCGCGGCTGGAGCGGATCGACGTTCGTCTCGAGGAGGCGGCCCGCGACCTGGGAGCCGGCGCCTTCCGCACCTTCAGCTCGATCACCTTCCCGCTGATCCTGCCGGCGATCGTCTCCGCCTTCCTGATCGCGTTCACGCTCTCGTTCGACGAGATCGTGGTCGCCTCGTTCGTCGTCGGCGAGGACAACACGTTCCCGATCTACCTGTTCTCGCAGCTGCGCTTCCCGACCCTCCTGCCGCAGGTGCTCGCGGTCGCGGTGATCGTGATGGCCGCGTCGGTCGTGGTCATCCTCGTCGCCGAGGTCGGGCGGCGCCTCCTCGAGCGGCGCCTCGGCACGGAGCTGGCAGCCGAGACGGCGGCTCCGGGCGCCTGACGAGCCGCGAGGCTCAGGCGGCCAGGACGGCGCTCTGGTCGGCGGGCCAGGTGAGGACGACCCGGCGGCCGGTCCCGAACCGGCGGACCGACTCGTCGTTCAGTCGGTGGACGACGATCCTCCCGCAGGCGTCGGTGTCGACATGGAAGTGGGTCACCATGCCGAGGAAGACGGCGTCTGCGATCACCCCTTCGAGGCGCGAGCCGCCCTCGGGCGCGGGCTCCTCGGCGAGGTCGATGCGGATCCGCTCCGGCCTCACCGCGACCTTCAGCCAGTCACCGGGCCGCGTGCCCGAGACGACCGGGCAGAGGACGCGCTGGTTCTCGCCGAGCTGCATCGTCGCGAGCCCGACGCCGACCTCGTCCACCCGGTAGTCGATCGCGTTCAGCGAGCCGATGAAGTCCGCGACGAACGCCGTCGTCGGCCGCTCGTAGACCTCGCGCGGGGAGCCGAGCTGCTCGACGAGGCCCTCGTTCATGACGGCGATCCGGTCGGACATGGCGAGCGCCTCGTCCTGGTCGTGCGTCACGTACACGAAGGTCGTCCCGAGCTCGTTCTGGATCCGCTTCAGCTCGAGCTGCATCTGCCGCCGCAGCTTCACGTCGAGCGCGCCGAGCGGCTCGTCGAGCAGGAGCGCCGCGGGCCGGTTGACGAGGGCCCGGGCGAGGGCGACGCGCTGCTGCTGGCCGCCCGAGAGCTGCTGGGGCCGGCGCTTCTCCATGCCCGCGAGGCCGACGATCTCGAGCATCTCCCGCGAGCGCGAGTGCCGCTCCTCCTTCGGCACCTTCTTCAGCCTCAGCCCGAAGCCGACGTTGTCGAGCACCGACATGTGCGGAAAGAGGGCGTAGTGCTGGAAGACCATGTTCACGTTGCGCCGGTTCGGGACGAGCCCGGTGACGTCCACGCCGCGCAGCAGGATGAGCCCCCCGCTCGGCTGCTCGAAGCCCGCGATCATCCGGAGCGTCGTCGTCTTCCCGCACCCGCTCGGGCCGAGCAGGGTGATGAACTCGCCCTCGCGGATGTCGATCGACACCTCGCGGACGGCCTCGACCGTGCCGAAGCTCTTCGAGACCGCCTGGAGCGAGATGGCGACGCCGTTATCCGCCATGGGCGCGAAGTGTACTGCGCGCGTTCAACTTGTTCGACCCGGTTGCTGCTCGGGGCCAACTGTGCTTATGTGCGTGACGTCTCAGCCCATAGGGAAAGCGGTGACGGACAGGGAGTGACGATGCGACATCCGCGCGAGCGCCGAGGCATGGACAGGCGGGACTTCCTGAGAAGGGGAGCGGGAACCACTCTGGGGCTCTCCGGCCTCGGGGCGCTGCTCGCTGCGTGCGGAAGCCAGACCGGCGCGCCGGCACCCGAGGCGGGCCCGCCGCCGGCGACGACCCCAGGGGGCGAGACAGCCGCCACGACCGCGGCGGCGACGACGGCCGAGGCGACGAGCGCCGAAGGCGAGCTGCCCTTCCCGCTCGCCCGCCCCGACAGCCCGGTCACGCTTCCGATCTTCGACGACAACCCGCCGATCGACTCGGGCCTCGAGCCGGAGGCCGGCCCGCTCAAGATCTACAACTGGATCGACTACATCTGGAAGCGGAAGGTCAAGGACTTCGGCAAGGAGTTCGGCGTCGAGGTCGAGCTCTCGAGCTTCTACACGATGGACGAGGCGATCGCGAAGCTCGCCACTGGGCAGACGGACTACGACGTCTTCTTCCCGACGCCCGACCGGATGAGCCGTCTCGCGTACGGCAAGCTCTTGCGCCCGCTCAACCTCGACTACATCCCCAATCTCGCGAACATGTGGCCCGTCTTCTCGAACCCCTTCTACGACCAGGGGGCGCGGTACTCGGTCCCGTACACCATCTACACGACCGGGATCGCCTACCGGCGGGACAAGGTGAAGACCGACCCGTTCGAGCTCGCGAACGGCTACGAGATCCTCTGGGACCCGGCCTACAAGGGAAAGGCCTTCGTCCTCGACGACAGCCGGGAAGCGCTCGCCATGGTGTTGCTGAAGAACGGCGTCACGGACATCAACACGGAGGACCCGGCCCTGATCGAGATGGCCAAGCAGGACCTGATCTCGCTGATCGACCTCGTGAACGTCAAGTACGGGATCGAGGACTACACGAAGATCCCCGAAGGCTCCGCGTGGGTGCACCAGGGCTGGTCCGGCGACATGCTCGCCGGCTCCTGGTACCTCCCGGAGGGCACGAAGCCGGACGTTCTCGGGTACTGGTACCCGCCGGAGGGCGGCGGCGTGATCGGCAACGACCTGATCGCGGTGCTCGCAGGCGGAAAGAACCCGGTCCTCGCCCATCACTTCCTGAACTTCATGCTCGACGAGACGAACGCCTACGAGAACATGATCAACTTCAACGGCTACCAGCCGCCCCTCACCTCTCTGAGCGCCGAGAGCCTGATCGCCGACGGGTTCATCCCCGAGAACCTCGCCGCCGCCGCCGTCCGCCAGGAGGACTTCGAGAACGCGTATCTGCTGCTCGAGCTCAGCCCCGACGGCCAGACGCTCTGGCAGAACGCCTGGGCCGAGTTCAAGGCCGGCGTCTAGGACCGGGCGCCCGTGCTCTACCCGCGCTGGATGTGGCCGGCCTTCTCGGCGCCAGCCGTCCTGTGGCTGCTCGCGTTCTTCGTCGTCCCCTTCTACTCGATCCTCGCGGTGGCGATGGGCTCGGTCGATCCCATCCTCCAGCAACCGCAGCCGGCGTGGAACCCGGCCGACTGGGACCCGAACGCCTTCACCTTCGTCTTCGACAACCTCTTCTACGGCGGGGGCATCTTCCAGAAGGTCTTCGCCCGCACGATCGCCTACGTCGCGATCGCGGTCGTCCTCTCGCTCGTCATCGCCTACCCGGTCGCGTACTACATCGCCCGCCACGCCGGACGTTGGAAGACGCTCCTCCTCGTCGGCCTCGTCGCACCGTTCTTCATCAGCTACCTGATGCGGATGCTCGCCTGGATCAACCTCCTCCAGGAGGACGGGTGGGTGAACGAGGTCCTGGTCTGGACGGGCATTCTCGACGAACCACGCAACTGGCTCGACGGGCGGGCCTCATCGGTCGTCCTGGGGCTCGTCTACGGGTACGTCCCGTTCATGATCCTCCCGCTCTACGCCTTTCTCGACCGGGTCGACCCCCGAGTGCTCGAGGCGGCGCGCGACCTCGGTGCGAGCCGCTTCAACGCCTTCCGCCTCGTCACGCTGCCGCTGTCCACGCCGGCGATCCTCGCCGGCGTCGTGATCATCGCGCTGCCGATGTTCGGCGACTACTACACGCCCGACCTGCTCTCCGCGTCGCCGAACACGACGATGATCGGAAACCAGATCAACTTCTACCTCAGAGGAGGTCAGCTGGTGCCGGTCGGCGCCGCCCTCGTCTGCGTCCTCATGGCGATGCTGCTGATCCTGCTCGCGTACTACCTGTTCGCGACCGCGCGAGCGGCGAGGAGGCTCGCCGAATGACCCGGCTGCGTCGCTGGCTCGCGAACCCCTGGGGCCGTCCGCGCTTCCTGCCGCTCGTGACCCTCCTCTACATGGCCTGGGCGATCGTGCCCGTCCTGATCGCCATCCGCTTCTCCTTCAACGAAGGGCGCTCGCGCTCCACCGCGCAGGGCTGGTCGTTCCGCTGGTACTGGGAGGACCCCGAGAACTCGGTGTGGACCGACCCGGACCTTCGCACGGCTCTCTACCAGAGCCTCAAGCTCGCCGGGCTCGCGATGGCGATCGCCGTTCCTCTCGGTGCAGCGCTCGCCGTCGGCATCACCCGCTGGCGCGGCCGGGCGGCGAAGCCGGCGAACGCCCTCGCACTCTCGACGCTGATCACGCCCGAGATCGTCATGGGGACGGCGCTGTTTCTCGTCTTCGTCCACCTGTTCACGTTCATCGAGCTCGGTACGGTCGCACAGCTGATCGGTCACGTCACGTTCTCGATCGCCTTCGTCCTCCTGATCGTGCGCGGACGCCTCCTGTCGATCGGGCGCGTCTACGAGGAAGCTGCGATGGACCTCGGCGCGCCGCGCCTCCAGGCCGTGCGGATGGTGCTCCTGCCGCTGCTCTGGCCCTCGATCCTCGCCAGCTTCATCATCGTCTTCGCGATCTCGATGGACGACTTCGTGATCAGCGCCTTCCTCTCCTCGGGCGGCAGTACCGACACCGTACCCGTGCGCCTCTACTCGAACGCCCGCGCGACGGCGACCCCGGCCCTGAACGCCCTTGCGAGCCTCACGCTGGGTTTGACGATCGTCGCCGCGGGCGTCATCTTCCTCGCCTGGCGGGCCGTTCGCCGGCGACGTGGCGTGACCGCGTCAGCCGTCGACGAGCTCGCCCGCCTCGGTGCCTAGGACACGCAGTGCGTCAGGCGGCAGGTGAGCGCTCACCGCATCGCCTCGGCCGTAGGGAAGGGGTTCGCCGGCATTCGGCACGAGCGCCTGGAGAACCTCGCCGCCCGGTAGGCGCAGGAACACCTGCGTCGCGGAGCCCAGGAAGACGAGCTGGTCGACGAGGGCGGTGAGCCGGTTCGGGCCGGCTGTGCCGTGCGGCTCGATCCGGACGCGCTCGGGACGGATCGTCACCCGAACTTCGCCGGTCGCTTCGACCGCGCCCCGTCCGGCCGTAAGCCCGAGTTCGCCGACCCGGAGGCGCCCGTTCCCGTCGCCGCTGGCCCTCATCAGGTTCGAGACGCCGAGGAAGTCGGCGACGAAGGTCGTCTCCGGTTCCTCGTAGACCTCCTTCGGCGAGCCGAGCTGCTCGATCCGGCCGAGCGACATGACGGCGAGCCGGTCGGACATCGTCAGCGCCTCCTCCTGATCGTGCGTCACGTACACGAACGTGATGCCGACCTCTCGCTGGATCGTCTTCAGCTCGAGCTGCAGCGCCTTGCGGAGCTTCGCGTCGAGCGCGCCGAGCGGCTCGTCGAGCAGGAGCACCTGCGGCCCCAGGATCAGCGCCCTCGCGAGCGCGACCCGCTGCTGCTCGCCGCCGGACAGCTGGTGGGGCTTGCGCTTCTCGTAGCCGGCGAGCCGGACGAGGGCGAGCGCCTGCGAGATCCGGCGCCGCTTCTCCTCCTTCGTCGCGCTCGTGAACCGGAGCCCGAAGCCGACGTTGTCGGCGACGGACAAGTGGGGGAACAGCGCGTAGCTCTGGAAGACGGTGTTGACGGGCCGCTTGTGCGGCGGCGTCTCGGTGACATCCTGCTCGCCGATGAGGACACGCCCAGCGTCGGGCCGCTCGAAGCCTGCGATCATCCGCAGGGTCGTCGTCTTGCCGCAGCCGGAGGGGCCGAGGAGCGAGAAGAACTCGCTCTCCGAGATCTCGAGCGAGATCTCCCGGACCGCCTCGACCTCGCCGTAGCTCTTGCTCAGCCGCTCGAGCGTCACGCCGGCGCTCGCCTGCGTCATGCGCTCAGGAGCTCCGCGCGGGCGCGGGCGAGCTCGGAGGCGACCCGCTCCATGACGCCCTCGGGACCAACCGTGATCCGGCTGTAGCCGCGCATGCCGAACTCGCTCCCCCGCCGGATCAGGAAGCCGCGCCTGAGCAGGCGCTCGGCGAGCGGGTCGTCGTCGACGCCGAGGTGCACGAGCAGGAAGTTCGCCTCCGAGGGGACCGGCCGCATCCCGGCTTCGGCCAGGCGATCCGCGAAGAGCTGCCGCACCGACGCGACGAGGGCCCGGCGCTCCTCGATCAGCTCCGGTCGCCTGAGGCCGGCCCGGCCGGCGGCGAGGGCCGTGCGATTCACGTTGAAGGGCTCCTGGACGACGTTCAGGTACGCCGCCAGCTCCTCGTCCGCGACCGCGTAGCCGAGCCGGAGCCCCGCCAGCCCGAAGATCTTCGAGAACGTCCGCAGCAGGACGACGGGCCGTCCTGCCGCCACGTCTCGCTCCCGCACGACTCGCCGCTCCGGGGCGACGTACTCGCGGTAGGCCTCGTCGACGATCACGACGCTCTCGCCCGGAAGCGCGTCCAGGAACGTCTTCCACTCCCCCGCCTCGACCGTCCGGCCGGTCGGGTTGTTGGGGTCGACCACCCAGACGAGGCGGGCGGACGTCTCGCGGGCGGACACCGCCATCGCCTCGAGGTCGAGCCCGAGGTCGTCCCGCACGGGAACGCGGACGACGTCCGCCCCGTGCGCGGCGCAGACCTGCGCGTAGAGCCCGTACGTCGGCGTGGGAATGACGACGGCCTCGCCGCCGCGGAGGAAGGCGGCGGCGACGATCGTG
>JBBILK010000155.1:0-6894 GCA_037444965.1 Actinomycetota bacterium
GTCCGCTCACAGACATCGAGATCGAGTACGAACCGCAGTTCGCCCTGGCGCGCGCTCGGCACCTCTCCCGATCCCCCGGTCCCTGCGCGCACGGGGTCGCCGGTCAGGACGAGTGCGGACTTCACCTGCTCGACCGTCCAGCCCGGATGGAGCTCCCTGAGGAGCGCGGCTGCCCCCGAGACGTGCGGTGCGGCCATGCTCGTTCCCGAGAGCACGTCGAAGGCTCCGCCCGGGAGGGCAGAGAGGATCTCGACGCCCGGAGCGCTCACGTCCGGCTTCGGCTCCAGCCCGAGCGGTGTCGGTCCGCTCGCCGAGAACGGAGCGATCTCCCGCTCGTCCGTGGTCGCGGCGACGGTGATCGCGCGCGGAGCCGAGCCGGGAGAGCCGACCGAGCCGCGGCCGAGCTCCTCGAAGTCGTTTCCGGCCGCGACGACGGGGACGACGCCCGCCGCGGCGGCGCCGTCGAGGGCTCGCGCGACCACGTCGCGCGCGGGGGCGAGCTCCGGCTCGCCGAGCGAGAGGTTGATCACGTCCATGCCGTCCGCGACGGCGGCCTCGATCGCGGCGACGAGCTCGGGGGAGTTCCCGTTCAGGCCGACGCCCGACTCGGTCGGCGTCGTGAGCGCCTTGTAGTTGCCGAGGTACGCGAGCGGCGCGACTCCCGAGAGGCCCTCGGCGGCGTCCGCGTTCCCGGCCGCGATGCCCGCGACATGGGTGCCGTGGAACGAGTAGACGGGGTCGAACGGAGCGGATGCGTACACCCAGGTCGCGTCGGGAGGCGGAAACGCCCGCGCGACGATCACCTTGGCCGTGGCGGACGCGGCTCGACCTTTCGGGAACCCCGGCGGCATCGTGAAGCCGGCCGGATCGAAGAACGGGTGCGACCGGTCGATGCCGTCGTCGATGATGCCGATCTTGATTCCGGCGCCGCCGCTCGCGAGCCGGAAGCGGCTCGGTAGCGACGCTTCGGGCCCGGCTCCCGCCCGGTCGAGGAGCGGCCGGTAGCGAACGCTCGGATAGACGCGGACGACGCCCGGGAGGCGCTCGAGGCGGCGGAGCTCGCCGGCCGGCAGCACGACCGCCAGGCCGTCGAGGACGACGCGGTACCGCCACCGGACGTCGGCCTCCGGCACCCGCTCGGCGAGACGGGCCTCGAATCGCGCCTGGGCCGCCTCGATCGCTCGCAGCGCGGCCGCCGCCCGCCGTTCGCGCCCGGGCTGCCCGAAGCCCGCCTCGGCGGCCGGGGGAGGGGCCAGCTCGACGACGACCTCGACGTGCGCCGGGGCCGGCTCGGGAGGCACGCCGGCCTGGACGGGACCCGCGACGAGCGCGGCCGCGAGAGGAAGGAGGAAGGCTGGCAGGCGGCGAAGGATCGGGCGATGGTACCTGCCTCCAGGCGCTCCGAACGGTTCGAGCGGCGGTCCGGTCCGGGAACGCGGCTAGAATGCACCGGCAACCACGCGGATGTGGCGGAACTGGTAGACGCGCACGGTTCAGGTCCGTGTGGGGGTGACCCCGTGGAGGTTCGATTCCTCTCATCCGCATCGCAAACGAAGGACGCCCCGTAACCCCCCCAAGACAAGCGAATCTGCTCGAGACACTCGTTCGGGCATCAAGTCGACGTGTGCGCGCGCCGATAGCGTCGGCGGTGAATGCGGTTTGCGGCATCCTCAGGTCGGCCCGCGGGCGGCGGGTCGTCAACATCGTTCTCACGCTCGTCGCGCTGGCGGTCTCGGTGCTGGCCGCGCGGCACTTCGCCTCGACGGGCTGGCCGCTCGAGCACGCCGATCCGCGGCTGGTCGCAGCCGCGGCCGTTGCCTTCCTCGCCTCCTACCCGCTGAAGGCGCTCGCCTGGCACCGCCTGTTCGCCCCGGCCCAGCGGCCGGAGGCGATCTCGCTGGCCGCCGCGAACGGCGCCGCCTCGGTCACGGGCGCTGCGCTCCCGGGCCGCTTCGACGACGCCGTCAGGATCGCGGTCGTCCGCCGCTACCCGAGCTGCCCGTCGTGCGTGTCGACGGTCGCGCTCTCGCTCTTCATGCTCGGGCTGCTCGACGCGGCCGCCCTGATGCCGATCAGCGCGGCGGCGGCGGCGACCTCGACGGGATCGCCGGCGATCCGGGCCGGTCTCGCGGTCGTCGCGGCCGCGGGCCTGGGTGCGGCGCTCATCATCGCGCTGCTGCCGCGGGTCGTGGCCAGCGGGCGCCTGATCCGCTTCCGCCTCACCCGCTGGGTGAGCGTCCGGCTGACGTCGGGCCGGGACGCGCGGAGGGCGTGGTTGCTCACCCTCGCCTCGTGGACGATGAGGGCCGTCGGGCTCTTCCTCCTGCTCGCAGCGCTGGACGTCTCGATCTCGTTCCCGCTCGCGATCGGCTTCCTCTGCGCGGCTGCGGCGTCGGCGGCGCTGCCGATCGCGCCCGCGGGCGCCGCCACGCAGGCCGGCGCGGGAGCCGCGATGCTGATCGCGTCGGGGATCGGGACGCAGAAGGCGATCGACTTCGCCGTCAGCGCGCAGGCGCTCCTGATCATCGTCGGCTTCTCGGTCGTGCTCTTCGCCGCGGCCTGGCACGCGGGCCAGCGCATCGCTGCGGGCCGGCGTACCGCCCGGGCCCGGGCGTAGCGGTCACGGCAGCGCCGCGAGCACCTGCTCGGCGTGCCCGTCGGGCCTGACGCCGTACATCGCCTTGACGACCGTCCCGTCGGCCCCGATCACGAACGTGGAGCGGAGGATGCCCATCCGCTTCTTGCCGTACATGGTCTTCTCCCGCCAGACGCCGAACGCGCGGGCGGCGACCTTGTCCGGGTCGGAGAGGAGCGTGAACGGGAGCGCGTACTTCTGCTTGAACCTGACGTGGGCGGCCTCGCCGTCGGGGCTGACCCCGAGGATCACAGCGCCCCGCTCCTGGTAGGCGGCGTACGCGTCGCGGAACCCGCAGGCCTCTTTCGTGCAGCCGGGCGTGTCGTCGCGGGGGTAGAAGTAGAGGACGACGGGCCGGCCGCGGAAGTCCGACAGCCTGACCGTCGCTCCCTCGTCGCTCGTGAGCTCGAAGTCGGGCGCGGGGCTTCCTTCCTCGATCACGGTCCCTTCTCCTTTCCTCGGCGGTGCGATATCCGACACCGTGTCGAACGTCCGGCCCGGCAGGCGTGTTCCCAGCCGGTCGGGGGCCGGGGGCCGGTTGGTACCCTCAGCCTCGATGGAGGGGTTGCACTCGACCGTGGGGCTGCTCGCGATCGCCGTCAACGGGCTCGCGGCGGCCTTCGGCGGCGTCTACCTCTGGCGGCGCCGCGACCCCCACCGGGCGGGCGCTCACCTGCTCGCCCTCGGCCAGACCTTGCTGGTCGCCCAGGCGGCGATCGGGCTGCTCCTCCTCGCGGGCGACCACCGAGCGCAGGACCGCCTCCACTACCTCTACGGCGGGCTCGCGCTCGCAGCCGTGCTCTCGCCGTGGTTCTACGCGCCGAGCGAGCCGCGCGCGCGCCTCGCGTGGTTCTCGGGCGCCTCGCTGCTCGCGGCGGCCCTCTCGATCAGGGGCTACACGACGGGATCGTGATCGGGAACCCGACCGTCCGCGGACTCGCGATCGTCGTCCTGATCGCGGGCATCGTCACCGCGCTGCAGCTCGAGAACATCCTCGCGGCCCTGTTCTTCGTCGTCCAGATCGCGTTCATCGTCGCCATCGCCTGGTTCCTCTACCGGCTCTGGCGAGAGCGGCGCGAGGAGATCTCGATGTGGTCGCTGCGGGCCCGGCTCGTCTTCTACGGTGCGGCGCTGCTCGCGCTCGTCAACGTCGCCGTCGCGTTCGCGCCCCCGCTCGACTACCCGTCGACCGGCCTCGAGGCGGTCGGGTTCTTCGCCGTCCTCGCGGCCTGCGTCTTCTCGATGTGGCGCGTGTGGCGGGACGAGCACACGTACGGGTACTGATGGCAGCTCCCACCTTCGTCGTCGTCGGGGCGAGCCTCGCCGGCGCGACCGCGGCCCTGGCGCTTCGGGAGGAGGGCTTCGACGGCCGGCTCGTGCTTGTGGGAGCGGAGGAGGAGCCGCCGTACGAGCGCCCGCCCCTCTCGAAGGAGTACCTGCGCGGGGAGAGACCGTTCGAGAAGCTCCTCGTCCGGCCCGCCGAGACCTACGACGAGCTCGAGATCGAGCTTCGCCTCGGGGTCGCCGCGCAGTCGCTCGATCCTTCTCGCCGCGAGCTCGAGCTCGCGGACGGCGAGCGGATTCGCTACGACAAGGCGCTCGTCTGCACGGGCGGCCGGAACCGGCGCTTCGCGATCCCCGGGCTCGAGCTGGAGGGGGTCCACGGGCTCCGCACGCTCGCGGACGCCGCCCGCCTCCGCGAGGAGGCGCGCCCGGGCCGGCGGGCGGTCGTCGTCGGGATGGGGTTCATCGGCTCCGAGGTCGCGGCGACCCTGCGTGGACTCGGCCTCGAGGTCGCCGCGGTCGAGGTGTTCGAGACGCCGCTCGAGCGGGTGCTCGGCGCGCAGGTCGGCCGCGCGATCGCCGAGCTCCACCGCGACCACGGGGTCGAGCTCGTGCTCGGCGACGGCGTCGCCGCATTCGAGGGCGCCGGGCGGGTCGAGCGCGTGCGCACCGCCGGCGGGCGGGTGCTCGAGTGCGATTTCGCCGTCGTCGGCCTCGGCATCGAGCCGGCCGTCGAGCTCGCCGCCAGCGCGGGAGCGGCGCTCGAGAACGGGGTGGCGATCGACGAGCGCTGCCGGACGAGCGTCGAGGGGATCTACGCCGCCGGCGACGTCGCGAGCCACTTCCACCCGCTCTTCGGGCGCCGCATCCGGGTCGAGCACTGGCTGAACGCGATCGAGCAGGGCTCCGCGGCCGCGCTCAGCATGCTCGGCAGGGGCGAGCCGTACGCGCAGGTGCACTGGTTCTGGTCCGACCAGTACGACGCGAACCTCCAGTACGCGGGACACCACACCGACTGGGACGAGCTCGTCGTCCGCGGCAGCCTCGAGGAGCGGGCGTTCGCGGCCTTCTACCTGAAGGACGGTCTCGTCGACGCCGTGGTCGCGCTCAACCGTGGCCGCGACGTCCAGCGCGCGAAGCGCCTGATCGCCGCCCGGGCCCCGGTCGAGCCCGCCGCCCTGCGGGACGAGGCCGTCGACCTGCGTACGCTGTAGGGGCGGGACCTGTCCCGCCCCGGGCCGGACGGGTCCGCGGGCCGGACAGGTCCGGCCCCTACACGGTCCCGACGCGCGCCTTCGTGCCGTCGAGGGAGTCGAGAAGCGGGCGGATCTCCCCGAGCACGCCGACGAAGATCGGCGTGTCGCGCTCGGTGTAGCGGCTCGCCTCCGTCTCCCTGAGCGTCATCATCAGGTGGAGGAAGTCGACCGGCTCCTCGCACTCGAAGGCGGTCATGAACTCCTGGTCGTCGATCCCGAAGGAGTACGTCGTGTGGTTCGTAACCGTGCTGAACCGGCTGCCGATGTCGGCGTGCTCCTGCATCGCGCGCTTGCGATCCTCCAGCGGCAGCGAGTACCAGGGCCGCACCTTCACGAACGGGTAGACGACCAGGTAGGGCGCCCGGCGGGGCACGACGCGGCGTGGCGGTCGCTTCGGGTCGCGCTCGAAGTACTTCGAGGAGAGGGTTGCAGCGAGGTACGAGTGCGGAGTCGTGAGCCAGCCGGCGAGCGGCGTCGCGTTGAGGTCGGCGGCGAGGTCGCGAAGGTCCTCGTAGCGCTCCGTCAGGAGCCACAGGAAGAGGTCGGCCTCGGAGCGCACGCCGACGAGGCTGTAGGAGAGGATCTGCATCCGCTCCTGCCACTCCTCGACCACCTCGGCGAACGCGTCCTTGTGGGCCGCGCGCTCCTCGACCGGCAGCCGGCGCCAGGCCGGGTCGACACGGAAGAAGCGGTACGAGACGTACTGCGTCGAGTCGTGCTCGGGCGTCCCTGCCACGACCGAATCGTAACCGTTCGGTTCGAGAGCAGGCGCACGCGGGTCGTCTCTCGTGACGGTTGCGACTCTACGGTTGATGGCCTGGCCCCGGCGCTCCGGCCGGCGGGCAAGCCGGAGCATCGGGGCTACGCTTCGGGCGGATGACGACCGCCGCGGACACGCGAGCCGAGCGCCTCGAAGCGCAGCTCGGCAGGCTGCCCGCGAGACCGGGCGTCTACCTCTTCCACGGCTCGGGTGGCCAGGTGCTCTACGTCGGCAAGGCGAAGTCGCTGCGGACCCGCGTCCGCTCGTACTTCCGCGGCGGGGACGCGCGTGTCGGCATCCGCGATCTCGTCGAGCGAGTCGAGCGGGTCGAGTTCATCGTCACCCGGTCGGAGGGGGAGGCGCTCCACCTCGAGCAGAACCTGATCAGGCGTCACCGGCCGCCGTTCAACGTCCGCCTGCGCGACGACAAGTCCTACCCCTACATCGCGGTCACGGTCGAGGACGACTTCCCCCGGGTGATGTTCACCCGCGAACGCCACCGCCGGGGCGTCCTCTACTTCGGCCCCTACGCGTCGGCGAAGAAGGTTCGCGAGACGCTCGACGTCCTGAACCGGGTCTTTCGCTTCCGCCCGTGCGAAGGCCCCCAGCCTGGGCGACGCTCGGGCATCCCCTGCCTCGATTACCACATCGACCGCTGCCTCGCCCCGTGCGTCGCCTACGTCTCGAAGGAGGAGTACCGGCGCGTGATCGACGCCGTCGCCGAGTTCCTGGCCGGCAAGACGGAGCCGATCCAGCGCGAGCTCGAGCGCGCCATGCACGACGCGGCCGCCCGTCACGAGTTCGAGGAGGCGGCGCGCTACCGGAACCGGCTCTTCGCGATCAGGCACCTGGCGGAGCGGCAGGCTGCCGACCGGCGCGACATCGGAACGGTCGACGTGATCGGGATCGCAGCCGCCGGCAAGACCGCGGCGGTGCAGGTGTTCCCGCTTCGCGACGGC
>JBBILK010000156.1:0-6888 GCA_037444965.1 Actinomycetota bacterium
CATGATGTCGATGACGTCAGGCAGCGGGAGATCCCGCGAGTGCGGCCCGTGCCAGCTGCCCCAGCACAGGTGGTACCGGATCTGCTCCTCGGGGATGTTGCGCAGCGCGTGGTTCAGCGCCTCGCAGCGCATCTGGCAGAACTTCCGGTAGCCGTCGAGGCCCATCGGAATCCCGATCCGATCCCACAGCGCGCCGAGCCAGGCGTCGTCGACCTGCACCTGGAACCCGGCGGCGGCGATCGCCTCGTACTCGACCCGCATCGCCTCGGCGATCGCGTAGACGTGCTCCTCGTCGGTCTCGTAGATCCCCTTGTCGCGGCCGGGCTCCACGCTCAGGGGCGCGGTCGTGGTCAGGAAGGCGTCCGAAGCGGGCGTGTCGCCGAGCGCCGACTTCAGGACGTTGAGCTCGCGCTCGAGCGCGGCCTCGCCGCGATAGTGGACGGGCGACGTGCAGACCCAGTCCTGGACCGACTGGGTCGTCTCCTCGGCTCCCTCCGGGACGTGCTGGGCAACCCCCGTCTGCTCGAACAGGGTCCCGTTCTCGAGCACGGCGAGGTAGAAGTCCCGGAACTCGATCCAGTCGGTGCTCGAGAGGAGCAGCTCGCCGAGCGCACCCGGATGCCCGGCGGGCTCGTAGCCGCCCAGGCGGGAGGCGAGGTACTGGGTCCAGTGGCCGCCCTTCGTCAGCTCTCCCTCGTTGATGAAGTCGATACCCGCCTGACGTTGTGCGTCGCACACCTCGGCGACCGCCTCCGCGAGCCGCTCGTCGCTCACGTCGACGCGAGCCCAGACGTCGTGGGGCGCGGGCAGGGCGCCGACGTGAGTGGTGAGAATCCGGTCAGTGCTGCGTCTCATGACCTCACCCCCAGAGCTCCCGGGTCGCAAGCTGCGCGCCCTCCGCGAGCGCCCGTAGCTTCGCCCACTGGATCGACGGATGCACACGGCGCAGGTAGGCGCCCTGGGCGAAGCCGCAGTCGGTGCCCCCCATCACGTTCTCCCGCCCGACCAGCTTGGCGAGACGGACGAGCCGCTCGGAGACGAGCTCCGGGTGCTCCACCACGTTCGTGTGGTGGGTGACGACGCCCGGAATGAGGACCTTGCCCTCCGGCAGCCTGACGTGCTCCCACACGCGCCATTCGTGCTCGTGGCGGGCGTTCGCCTGCTCGATCGAGTAGTAGCGGGCTCGCACCTGGAGCACGAGGTCGACGACCTCGGTCAGCGGCGGATCGAACGCGTGCGGCCCGTGCCAGCTGCCCCAGCACACGTGGTAGCGGACGCGATCCTCGGGGATGCCCTCGAGCGCGTGGTTCAGCGCATCGATACGGGTCTGCGCCCAGCGGCGGTAGTCCTCGACCGAGCCGCCGAGCGACAGGATCGAATCGTACTCGTGCACGAGCACGGCGTCGTCGACCTGCAGCAGAAGGCCGGCGTCGACGATCGCGCGGTACTCGTTGCGCAGCGCGTCCGCCAGCGCGAAGGCGAACTCCTCGTCGGTCGGGTAGTAGCGGTTGTGAAGCCAGTAGACGCTCGCGGGCGCCACGACCGGCAGGAACGCGTCCTCGACGTCGACCCCCTCGCGAGCCGCCTTCAGGTTCGCGATATCGCGGCCCAGCGCAGCCATGCCCTCGTACTCGATCGGCCCCGTGCAGAGCCACACGGTCGGCCCCCCGGACGACTCGGCCGGCCGCTTCCCGACGCCCTTCGCACCGAGGAACTGCACCAGCCTGCTCTCGGCAAGGAACCTCGCGTCGTCCTCGGCGTAGAACTCGGGGAACGCCTGGCGGTCACGGCTCGGCGGCATCACCGTCGCGTCGGGCGGCAGCTCTCCGAGCTCGATCCCGCTGATGCGCTCGTAGAGGTACGAGATCCAGCTCACCTTCGAGAGCTCGCCGTCCGAGACGACGTCGATGCCGGCATCGGCCTGCTGGCGCACGATGTCGGCGACCGAGCGGCGGAGGCACTCCGCGTGCGCCTCCTCGTCGTAGGGCTCCCCGCGGTCGATGGCGTCGAGGAACTCGAGCACCTCCGGCGGCCGGATCAGGCTCCCGGTGTGCGTCGTGAGAATCCTGTCCACGTCCCCTCCTTCCTCGTCGGGCTACGCTCCGTCGCCCGTGATCGGGCTCGCCTGCGCCTGCTCCCCCAGATAGCTCGAGACGATGAGATGGCGGTCGCCGCGCAGCTGCTCGGCTCGCTGGTGCAGGACGAGCTGACCGTGCGAGAGCACGTAGCCACGCTCGGCGACCTCGAGCGCGAGGTGGACGTGTTGCTCGACGAGCAGCACGGCGCAGCCGGACTCCTTCGCGTAGGAGGACACGACCGGCAGGATGCGCTCGACGATCACGGGCGCGAGCCCGAGCGAGAGCTCGTCGAGAAGGAGCAGCTTCGGCCGGCGCGCGAGCGCGCGCCCGATGGCCAGCATCTGTTGCTCACCGCCCGAGAGGAGGCCGGCACGGCGGCTCTCGAGCGCAGCGAGGGCCGGAAAGTAGCGGTAGGCGATCTCGGGGTCGAGCGTCTCGCCCCGGTAGCCGAGGCGGAGGTGCTCCGCGACGGTGAGGCCGAAGAAGATCCCTCGGCCTTCGGGCACGTGGGCGATGCCGAGGCGAGCCCGGGCGCTCGGGGAGGTTCGTGCCAGGTCCTTGCCCTCGAAGAGGATCCTTCCGGCGAGCAGGTGCACGATGCCCGAGATCGCCCGCAGCGTCGTCGTCTTGCCGGCACCGTTGGCACCGAGCAGGGCGACCACCTCGCCGGCACCGACGTGCAGGTCGAGCTCGCGCAGCACGGCCGCTCCCTCGTAGCCGGCCGAGACGCGTTCGAGCGAGAGGACGGGCTGGCTGGTCGCGTTCACGGCCCGTCCGGGTCCGGGGAAGGCGCCCCGAGAGCCGCGGGGGCGAGCTCGGCCGCGGCCGAGCCGAGGTAGGCCGCCACCACCTGCGGGTCGCCGCGCACCTCCTCGGGTTTCCCGCGGGCGATCACCTTGCCGAACTCGAGCACGACCACGAAGTCGCAGATCGAGAGCACGAGTCCCATGTCGTGGTCGACGAGCAGGATCGGCGTACCCGCGTCGACGACCTCGCGCAGGTGGCGTCCGAGCGCGCGCGACTCGTTCATGTCGAGACCGGCCGCCGGCTCGTCGAGGCAGACCACCCTCGGGCGGGCGCTGAGCGCGCGGGCGACTCCGACGAGCTTGCGCTGTCCCTGGCTCAGCTCGTCCGGCATCAGGTCGGCGATCTCATCCAGCTCGAGCAGCGCGAGCGCCTCGTCCACGCCCCTGGTGTGCAGCACCGGCCGGGTAAGAACCTCGCGGATCGTGTCCCAGAGCGACGGCCGGTGGGAGGCGACGATCAGGTTCTCGCGGACGGAGAGATCGTCGAACAGCTCGATCGACTGCCAGGTCCGGGCCAGCCCCAGCCGCGCGCGCGCGTCGGGCGACAGGTGGCTGAGATCGCGTCCGTCCAGCTCGACCCGGCCGCGGCTGGGCACGAGCCCCGGGATCGCGTCGATGAAGGTCGTCTTGCCCGCACCGTTCGGGCCGATCAGCCCGAGCAGCTGACCCTCCTCCACCTCCAGATCGACGTCCACGAGCGCGTGCACGCCTCCGAAGCTGACCGACATGCCCGATGCGCGGAGCACCGTCACGGCTCGACCCCCGGCGTCGTCGCCTCGGGCTCTCGACGGAGAAAGCGCGCCGCCAGCCGCTCGTCCAGCGTCGGGACGCCAGCCTTCTTCTTCTGCTGTCGCTTCAGGTAGGCGGTGCCGGCGACGCCCTCGGGGTTCAGGATCAGCGTGACGATCAGGACCAGGCCGCCGAAGAGCAGCGTCCAGGTGCCCGAGATTCCGAGCTGGTCGTCGAAGAGGTGCGGGAACAGACCCTCCGTCACGACCAACCCGGCGATCACCGCTCCCGAGACCATCGTGATCCCGCCGATGTACGCGAACGCGACGAACGCGAGCGCGATCAGGATCCCGAAGCGGGCCGCGTTCACCGAGCCGAAGTTGTACGCGTACATCCACCCGGCGGTGCCCGCGATGAACGACGAGAGAGCGAAGGCCACGAACTTGACGTTGCGCACGCTGATTCCGGCCGCGGCCGCGGCGCGCTCGTTCGACCGCACGGCCAGCATCCGCTGGCCGAGCGTGCTGCGGCGCAGGTTCGCGACGAACAGGCACAGCACGACGACGACGAAGACGAAGACGAAGCCGAGCACCGGGCTCGGGAGGTTGCCGTCGAGGCCGCGGTAGCCGGCGTTCGAGCCGAGCTTCAGCCCGGCCAGCGTCGGCTGCTCCACCGGTGAGCCGAAGCCGCCCGCGCCCCAGGTCTTGTTGGCGAAGCCGAACTGCTCGATCGCGACGGCGCCCGCGAGCGTCACCACCGCCAGGCTCACCCCACGAACGCGCAGGGCGGACGCGCCGATGAGGAGGCCGAGAAAAGCCGCGGCGAACGAGCCCGCGAGAGGTCCCCACGGGAAGCCGACACCGGCCTTCACGATCAGGTGCGAGACCACGAAGCCGGAGACGCCCGCCAACGCCACCTGGGCGAGCGAGACCTGACCCACGAAGCCCGTGATCACCACCAGCGACAGGCACACGACCATCCCGATCATGGACAGCATCAGCGCCTGCCGGTAGTCGAACGGCAACACGATCAGGAGCAAGACTGCAAGCGCCGTGAAGCCGACGCTCGGGGCGAGGAACCGCTCCGGCCTCGGAGCCGCCGGCAGACGCCTCTCGACCAGCTCGCCTCTCGTCGGCAAGCTGGCGCCGCGCAGGAAGAGCGCGAGCACGATGATGACGAACGTGAGCATGGCGAAGATCGCGAGGACCTGCGCCTGGTCGTGGAGCCGCTGGCCGACGCCCAGGAGAACCACACCAGGACAGCGTCGAGGCGTAGAAGACGAGCGACTGCGCGATCCCGATCAGGAGCCCCGCGAGGCAAGCCACCCCGAGCGAGGTGAAGCGGGCGAACAGCGCCGCCGCGAGGGCGGGCACGACGAAGAGCGCCAGCGTGGTCGAGTCCGCCTGGGCGATCGGCGCCGAGATGATTCCCATTCCTCCGGCCACGACCGCGGCCAGCACGGTGTTCACCATCGACAGCTGGTTCACCGAGAGGCCGGCGAGCATCCCGGAGATCTCGTTCTCGGAGGCCGCGCGCGTCGCCAGGCCGAAGCGGGTCCAGCGGTACAGCGCCGCGAGCACGAGCGTGAGCACGATCACGATCCCCGCCATCCAGAAGCGGTTCACCGGGACCGAGACGTCAGCGACCCTCACGGTGTCGGTCGGGAAGAGGTTCGGAATCTGCCTCGACGCCGTTCCGAACCCGAGCACCATCGCCGCTTGCAGCGTCAGCAGGATCCCCAGCGACGCGACGAGCTTCGCCAGCGGCGCCGCCGTCCGCAGCGGGCGGAACACCAGCACCTCCATCAGCACGCCGACGAGAGCCGAAGCGAGCAGGGTGACGACGATCGCCGGCGCCGTCCCCAGCGTGAAGCCGAAGAAGTCCGACTTGAGCGACCACATCGAGTACGCCGCCACCATCGCGACGGCTCCGGTCGCGAGGTTGATGATCCCCGACCCTCGGTAGGCGACGACGACACCGAGCCCCATCCCGGCGATCAACGCGCCGCCCCCAAGGCCGAGGAGAATGAAGAGAAGGACCTGCTCCATGCTCTGCTCGCCTTGGGGGCGGCGCGTTCCTAGTGACCTGCTCTCGCTTCGCCTAGAACGGCGCCACCCACCCTTCCGGCGGTCCGACCCAGTCGCCGGCCTTCTGCATCGGCGCGGGCGTCGCGTCAGCTCCGAAGTACTGGTAGAACTGCGTGTTGTCGTTGCAGACACCGGGAGCCTTCGGATACTTGCCGCACTGGATGTTGGGCGAGCCGAGCGCGAGCGGCCCTCTGAACGCCTTCATCTGCTCGACGATCCCCTCGGTGGTGATGTTGTCCGGGCCGAGCGCGTTCAGCCACTTCGCCAGCGTGGTGAGCTCGCCGAAGACGACGTTGACCCACGGGTCGCCGATCAGCTGATCAGCCGTGTCCGGCACCACCGACCTCACGAGCTCCTGGTACTCCGGCACGCCCGGATCGGTCACGTCGAAGGTGAGCTTGGACGCGATCGCGTAGATCCACTTGGGGAAGTCGCCGAGACCCTCGATCGTCGTCGGCGTCAGGCAGATCGGGCTCGCGAGCACCTTCTCGTCGGGAATGCCGAGCTGCTGGATCGCCTGCTCGAACTTCACGCACTCGGGAGGGATGATCACCGGCATCACGAGGTCCACGTCCTGCGCGCCCGCCGCGGTGAGGGGCACGGTCAGGTCGGGCGTCGTCACCGGATAGGACACCACCTCGACGGGGATCCCGGCCGCCTCGAACGCCGAGGCCTGACCTGCGGCGGCGCTGTCCTGGCCGGCGCCCTCCGGATAGATGATCGCACCCGACTTGACGCCGAGCACGTCGCGAGCGAACGTCGCGTAGGGCGCGAGGATGTACTGCGCGTCGCCGAAGAGGATCGCGGCCGTCTCCTGCGTGGAGTCGACGGGGTTGACCGACACGCCGACGATCACCGGCTTCGAGCCGGCGAGCGCCGCGTGGAACGACTCGCTCCCGATGGCCACGGCACCGGTGACGACCGCGACGATGTCGGGATCGTTCGCGAACTGCTGGCCGCACTGCTGGCCCTCTTCCTCGTTCTGCGCGACGAAGCACTCGACGAGCTCGACCGGATGGCCGCCGATGCCTCCCGCCTGCTCGTTGATGAACTTGACCGTCATGTGTGCGCCGGGGGTCGTGACCGCACTCGCGATCACGACGGGACCGCCCTCCTGGTTCAGGTAGCCGATCTTGATCGGCTTCAGGCTCGGGTCGGCCGCCCCGCCGGGGCCACCGACGTAGGCGA
>JBBILK010000157.1:0-1579 GCA_037444965.1 Actinomycetota bacterium
CCCGTGCGCCGATATCGGGTCGCGGTACTCGGCAACTGCTGCACGCACGGCGAGTTCGTCGTCGCCGCGCTCCGCCAGGAGGCGGGCGCCGAGCTCGTCGCGGGCTGGGAGGCCGACCCGCGCCGGGCGCCCGCGCTCGCGGACGCGCTCGGCGTCGAGCTCGCACCGAGCCCGGACGCGCTGATCGACGATCCGGCGGTCGACGTCGTCGCGATCAGCTGCGACCCGTGCGACAAGGCTCACTGGGTCGAGCAGGCCGCCGCCGCCGGCAAGCACGTGTTCCTGAACAAGCCGTTCAGCGAGAGCCTCGAGTCCGCGCGGCGAATCGAGGCCGCCGTCGCGCGCCACGGGGTGCAGCTCGTCCACGACATCGTCGTCGCCCGCTTCCACCCGGTGACGGCGAAGCTGCTCGAGGAGGTGCGGGCCGGGGAGTACGGCGAGCCGCTGCACCACGCCCACAGCTTCGGGATGACCTTCTCGTCCGACTTCCCGCTCGCCGAGCACTGGCCCGAGCGGCTCGACCCGGCGGCGAAGTCCGGGGGCGGGGAGCTGACGAACCTCGGCTGCTACGCGGTCGACTACATGGTCGCGCTCTGGGGCCTGCCGGAGTCGGTGCAGGCGAAGCGGACGACCACGTGGGACGCGTACGAGGCGGCCGGGGTCGAGAACTTCGGCCAGGTCGTGGCCGACTACGGGAGCTTCTTCGCGGTCCTCGCCGCCGGGAAGCAGCGCCTGCGCTCGCTCCCGTCGATGGACCTCGCCGAGGCGCTCACGCCGCGGAACTGGCATAACGTCCTCGAGCTGCAGCTCACGGATGCGAACCTGACGGTGCTTCCCTACTCCGACTTCGTGCTCCGCGACGGGAAAGCGCTCACGGCCGATCGGTACGTCGGCGACTTCCGCTGCCCGACGCCGTTCGAGCAGCTCGCCCGGGCGATCGAGACCGGTGTCGCCCCGGACTCGAGCGCGAGCTCCGGGCGGGCCGGCGTCGAGGTGACGATGGCCGCGTACCGGTCGATCGTCGCCGGGGGCGCGATCGTTTCGCTCCCCCTCGAGGACGGCGGCAACCCGCTCGTCCCTACGGTCACAGAGGAGGAAGACCGATGATCGTCGACAGCCACGCGCACGTCTCGCGAAAGGACTGGTCGTCCCCGAAGTTCCTCGAAGAGGTGATCGAGCCCGTCGTGCGGGCCTCCGGCATCCCCGTTCCGCCGACGGTCTACGAAGGGACCGACATCCCCGGGATGATGGAGATGTACCGCGCGGCAGGCGTGGACAAGGTGCTGCTCTACGCGGTCGCGCCGCGCGAGCCTCGGAGGTTCGGGCGCGATCCGGCGACGCGCGAGACGTCCGGGGCGCACGTCTCCAACGAGTACATCGCCGACGTGTGCAGGCAGTACCCCGATCTGGCGCTGCCGGTGATGTCGTTCAATCCGCGCTACGAGGGCGCCACCGTGCTCGACGACCTGGAACGTGCCGTCCGCGAGCTCGGGGCGAGGGCGATCAAGCTCTACCCGACCTACAACCACTACCGTCCCGACGACCGCGAGCTCTGCTGGCCCGTCTACGCGAAGGCGCT
>JBBILK010000157.1:1589-6789 GCA_037444965.1 Actinomycetota bacterium
CGAGCTCGGGATCCCGGTGATCGTCCATCAGTCCTGGACGACGCTCGTCGACGCGCCGATGAAGTACCAGTATCCGTCCCAGCTCGACGACGTCGCGCGGGACTTCCGCGAGCTCGTCCTGATCTGCGCGCACTTCGGCGTGCCGTGGATCGACGAGGCGATGTGCCTGGTCGGCAAGCACGACAACGTCTACGTCGACGTCAGCTACTGGGCGTCGATGGAAGAGCCGGAGCTCATCCTGCGGCATCTCCTCCGCTGCCCCCGCTACGGCTGCACGTACGACCGCATCCTCTGGGGGACGGACTTCCCGGTGACGCCGCCCGGCCCGAGCCTCGAGCTCTTCCGGGAGACGCTGCCGGCGCTCGCGTCCCGGCTCGGGCTGGATCCGATCCCCGCCGAGGGGCTCGAGCTCGTGCTCGGCGGGAACGCCGCGCGAATCTACGGCCTCGGGTGAGGTGCCCGTTCGGCTGCTGGACGCGCGGCTTCGCGGCGCGCTGATCGCGACGCGCGTCCCGTTCCGGTTCGGGATCGCCGAGATGAACGAGATCGCGCACGTCGTGCTGTTCGTCACGGTTGACATCGACGGCCGGCGAGAGGCGGGCGTTGCGGCCGACAACCTTCCCCCGAAGTGGTTCACCAAGAACCCGGAGACGTCCTACCGGGCCGACGTCGTGGAGATGATCGACGTGATCGAGAGCGCGTGCGCGGTCGCGCTCGGGAGTGGGCGGCACGACTCGGTCTTCGACCTGTGGCAACGTGTCCATCGCGAACGCGTCCGCTCGGACGACTCGGAGGTCGCGCCGTTGCTGGCAGGCTTCGGCGTCTCGGTCGTGGAGCGGGCCGTCATCGATGCGTTCTGTCGAGCGGAGAGCGTGCCGTTCGCCGAGGCGGTCCGGTCGAACAGGCTCGGGATTCGCCTCGGCAGCCTCCATCCCGAGCTGGCCGCTCGCGAGCCGCGCGCATTCCTGCCGCCGAGGCCGCTGACGTCGCTGACGGTACGGCACACCGTCGGCCTGGGCGATCCGCTGCGTGCCGGCGACGAGCCCGGCGCGGTACCGTCGGACGGGCTGCCGTCGACGCTCGAAGGCTGGATCCGGCGTTGCGGGCTGCGGCGTTTCAAGGTGAAGGTCGGCGGCGACCCGCGGGTGGACGTGAATCGGCTCGAACGAGCTCGAGACGTGCTGGAAAGCGAGACCGGCGGCGACTACCGCATCACGATCGACGGGAACGAGCAGTTCGCCGACGTCGCGGTGCTGCAGGAGTTCTGGGAGGAAGCGCGTTCGTCGGATCTCTGCCGGTGCATCGACTACGTCGAGCAACCGTTTCCGAGGGACCTGGCGCTGAGCGCCGAGACGTCGGCGGCTCTCGCCCGCTGGCGGGGGCGGCCGCGGTTGACCATCGACGAGTCGGACGACTCGCTCGACGCCGTCGCGCGCGCGATCGAAGCGGGTTACGACGGGGGAGCGTTCAAGAGCTCGAAGGGCGTCTTCAAGGGCATCGGCAACGCCTGCCGCGTCGCGCAGCTCGCGCGGCAAGATCCGGGCAGGAGGCTCGTCTACAGCGCGGAGGACTCCTCGACGATCGGCCCCGTCGGGCTGCTCGCGGATCTCGCCGTGATCGCGACGCTCGGCATCGACGAGCCCGAGCGAAACGGGTACCACTACTTCCGCGGCTTCGCGGGGCTCCCTGCGCGAGCGGAGGAGGAGACGATCCGCAACCACGCCGACCTGTTCTCGCGTGACGCGGACGGGCGTGCGGAGCTGCGCGTCGAGGGAGGGCGGGTCAGCCTGGGAAGCGTCGTGGCGGCACCGTTCGGCGTGGGCTGGCGCTGCGACATCGAGCAGGAGCTGGACGGCGTCGACTCGCTCGTCGCGGCGATCCCCTGACGCTGCTACCGGACGACCGGCAACGTGATCCGCGACGGGTGGGCGCGGTCGTGGAGAACGGCCTGGGTGGCGACGACGGCCGCAGTCGGTCCCTCGGTCGCGAACGGTCCGCCCGTGTTCAGGTTCCGGTCCCACATCGGGAAGTCCGAGCTCGAGACGTCGACGCGCAGCCGCCGGCCGGCAGGGATCCGGATCCCCACGGGGCCGAGCTCGATCACGTACTCGTAGACCCGACCCGGCTCGATCGGGGTGGGAGCGGTCAGCGACTCGCGGTAGCTCGCCCGGACGACGCCCTCGACGACGTTCGTCGAGCGGTCGGCCTCGTCGACGACGCAGAGGCGCGCGGTGAAGTCGGTGTCGACGGCGGTCGAGGCGGCGAAGAGCGTCACCCGGACGTCGCCGATCAGCTCGAGCTCGCGCTCGAGCGGCGCGCTCGTGTAGACGAGGACGAGCTTCGAGGTTTCCGCCACGCCCTGATCCGCCGGCCCCATCGGCGCGGCGGTCTCGAGGCAGCACGAGTGGCCCCCGGCGCTCACGGCCGGGTAGCCGGGGGTGTACGTGTAGAGGTCCGGCGGCTCGTCTCCCGGCGGTTCCGTCGACAGCGTCCCGTCGCCGAACGAGGCCAGTGCCCGCCCGTCCGAGTGCAGGTACCAGTCGACCGGTTGCGACGACGACGGCGGCCAGCCGTCGAGGTCGCGCCAGCCCGCGCCCATGACGTAGACCGTGACCGGCGCGTCGAGGACGCCGGTCTCCTGCCCCTTCAGGAACTGGTCGTACCAGCGCAGCTGCCAGTCGTCGATCACGTTCGAGCCGACGTCGGGCCCTGCCCCGATCGGCCGCCAGGGCATGTGCTGCCACGGGCCGATGACGAGCTTCTGCGGCGCCTTGCCTCGACGGCTGAGCTCGACGTAGGTGCGGACGGTGCCGGTCAGGAACACGTCCCACCAGCCGCCGATGTGGATCGCAGGGACGTCGACGCGCTCGAGGTCGACGTCGAAGCGGCGCCAGTAGTCGTCGTGCGTCGGGTGCGCGAGCCAGTCGAGGTAGAAGGGGGCGTCGCCGGCCTGAAGCGGCGTGAAGGCGTTCAGCGGCAGCACCCAGTAGAGCCCCTGGAGGCCCGCGAGCGCGGCCCCGAGCGCGCCGATCGCGGCGTCGTCCCGGCGGCGGTTCGCCATGTCCAGGCAGAGGAACGTCGCCCAGGAGGCGGCGAACGCGAGCGAGAACGCGCCCTGCCGGTAGAACCACTCCGCGTACGGGCTCGAGGCGGTGAACGAGGGCGAGACCGTGACGAGGCCGGCCGGCGCCCGCTGCGCGGCCAGCAGCTGGTTGAGCCCGGGGTAGGAGAACCCGTAGGTCGCGACCCGCCCGTTCGAGCCCGGGAGCTGCGCGGCCCACTCGATCGTCGCGGCGAAGTCGTCGGCCTCGTGCCGGAACGGGTAGAAGGTGCCCTCGGAGCGGTAGCGCCCGCGCGTGTCCTGGCAGACCACCAGGTAGCCGTGCCGTGCGTACCAGGACGGGTGGGTGAACGCGAAGTTGCTCTCGGAAGCGGTCTTGTCGTACGGCTGGCTCGTCGCGATCACGGGAAACGGCCCGCCCTCGGCGGGCCGGTAGACGTCCGCGTAGAGCGTCACGCCGTCCGCCATCCGGCAGGGGACGTCCCGCTCGACCGTGACCGTGGGCAGGCCTGGAAGCGGCTCCGGCGCCATCGAGGCCTCAGCCTATCCGCGCTTCGCCCGCAGGCGCGGGAGGACCGTCTCCCGGCAGACGTCTGCGACGAGGAACGGGTCGGGGCTCATGTCGGCCCAGATGATGTGGTTGCAGCCGGCCTCGATGAAGCTCTCGAACCGGCCGGTCACCTCCTCGCCCGACGTCGCGATGCAGAACGCGTCGAGCAGCGCCTCGTCCCGGACGAGCAAGGCCCGCTGCTCGATCACCCGCGGGTCCTGGATGTGGTGGTACGCCTCCGGGATGAGCAGCCCGCCGTAGACGCGGGCGCCCCTGAGCGCCTCCTCCCGGTCCGGGTGGTACGAGGTCGAGACCCAGGCGCACTTCATGAGCGAGTCCGGGTCGCGGCCGGACTCCCGGGCGCCCTCCTCGAACGCCGGGATCAGCACCTCACGGTGGTGGGAGGGCGGGACGCCGACGGCGACGTACCCGTCCGCGTGGCGGCCCGCGTTCCGGGCCATCACCGGCCCGTTGGCCGCGCAGAGCAGGGGGATCGGCTCGGCAGGCTTCGTGTAGAGGTAGAAGAAGCTGTCGAAGTACTCGCCCCGGTGGCGGAAGTAGTCCTCGCTCGTCCAGGCCTTCCTGATCAGCTCGATCCCTTCGACGGTGCGCCCGATGCGTTCCCTGGTGGACGGCCAGACGCCCGTGGTCGTCTTCTCGTTCATCGCCTCGCCCGTGCCCACGCAGAGAGCGACCCGGCCGGGGTAGAGGAGCGCCTGCGTCGCGGTCTCGATCGCGACGTCGATCGGATGGTGGCGGATGCCGAGCGCCGGGATCACCATGCCCCCGACGACGGCCCGGTCGGTTGCGCCGAGGAACGAGGTGAGGGTCGTGAAGATCCCGGCGGTGTGCCCCGAGGTGTGCTGCCAGGGCAGGGTGTGGTCCCCCTCCCAGATGTAGTCGAACCCCGCCTCCTCGAGGGCGCGCACGCGCTTCACGTTGTCGCGCACGTCGTGGCAGAGGCACTCGGGGGAGATGCCGAACGTGACGCTCATGCGCGCGCTCCTTTCAGGTCGGCCCGACGGTCGGGGTATGGTAGAAGAGGTCGACATGCGGTACGACCTGATCCTCCGGAACGGACGCGTCGTGGACGGAACGGGGGAGCCGGGCTTCCAGGCGGACGTCGCCGTACAGGACGGGAGGATCGCCAGGATCGGGAAGCTCGAGGACGGCGAAGCCGAGCGCGTCCTCGACGTGGGCGGGCTCGTCGTCGCCCCCGGCTTCATCGACATCCACTCGCACTGCGACTTCATCCTGCCGCTCCCCGACCAGGCGGACTTCCTCCGGCACTTCGTCGCCCAGGGGATCACCACGCTCGTGACGGGGAACTGCGGCTACGCGCCGGCGCCGATCAACCCGGCGACGGCGCCGCTGATGCAGGCCTACACGGCGTTCATCAAGCCGCGCGACCTCGACTGGCACTGGAGGACCTTCGACGAGTACCTGACCTACCTCGAGACCCACGGCGTCTACATGAACACGGTGCCGCTCGCGGCGCATGGAGCCCTGCGGATCACGGTGATGGGCTTCGACGCCCGCGCGCCCAGGGACGACGAGCTCGAGGCGATGAGGGCGCACCTCCGCGAGTG
>JBBILK010000158.1:0-2767 GCA_037444965.1 Actinomycetota bacterium
GGTTCTCGCCGTTGCGGCGCTCGCGATCAAGCTCGAGGACCGCGGCCCGGCCCTCTTCCGGCAGGTTCGCGTCGGTCGTGGCGCCCGGGAGTTCGAGCTGCTCAAGCTCCGCACGATGGTGGTCGGCGCCGAGCGGCTCGGCGCGGGCTACGCGGTCAACGAGGGCGACCCGCGCATCACGCGTACCGGCCGGCTGCTGCGGCGGCTCTCGATCGACGAGCTCCCGCAGCTCTGGAACGTCCTGCGGGGAGACATGAGCCTGGTCGGGCCGCGCCCGACGCTCGCCTACCAGGTCGAGCGCTACACGCCGCGTCAGCGCCGGCGCCTCGAGGTACTGCCCGGGATCACCGGCTGGGCCCAGATCCACGGCCGCGCGGGTCTCCCCTGGGACGAGCGGATCGAGCTCGACGTCTGGTACGTGGACCACCGCTCGTTCTGGCTCGACCTGAAGATTCTCGCCCGCACGCCGCTCGCCCTCTTCGGCGGCACCTACAAGGGCGAGACGGGTGGCTGGAAAGCCTGAAGTCAGCGATCCGCGCGAACGAGGAAGCCGCTCTTCGCCGGAGAGCGGATGTCGAGCCGCCGGAAGCCCGCCTCGGTGAACAGGCTGCGCAGCTGAGACTCCGTGTAGTCGAAGATCGGGCAGTCGCTCAGGACCTCGTACCGCACCCGCCGGACCGGCCCCTTGAGCCAGTGCCAGCGAGGGAAGCTCGCGACCGCGGAGCCCGAGCAGAGCTCCCCGACCCGGTGGACGTACGCCGCGGGCTCGGCCACGTAGTCGAAGAGTCCGACCGCGACGACGACGTCGAACGGGCCCGGCAGGGGCGCGGTGAGGACGTCGCCGAGGACGAGCTCCACCCGGTCGCCGAAACGCGTGAGCCGCTCTCGCGCGAGCTCGAGCATCTCGGGCGCGAGGTCGACGCCGACGAGCGCGGACGCGCCGGCGTCCAGGAGGTACTCGGCGACTCTCCCCGAGCCGCAACCGACGTCGAGGACGCGCGGGCTCCCGTACTCCCTGACGACCTCCTCGGCGAGCTCGCGCCGGCGCACGAGACCGGGCCTGACGCGCCGGGAGAGGAAGCCCTCCTCGTCGTAGAGGGCGTCAAACGAGAACGCCTGCTTGCGAAAGTGTCTTCCGACTCGCGCCGACGTGCTCGAGCTCGCCGAGTGCCTGCTCACAGGTGACCAGTCTAGAGTCGGCGGCCACGGCTTCGAGCAGCCGGGGGATCCGCCGGTTGCCGGGGTTGCGCCAGAGCTGACGCCTGAGGGCGAGCGCGCGCTGTCGCGTGCTCGGCGACGACGGGAGCTCGGCACGCAGGGGATCGGGGTCGCATTCGTACGGGTGCAGGTAGAGCACGGCGTACGGGTGCTCGGCTGCAAGCCGGCCCGTCGCCGAAACGAGCGCTGCCCGGGGAAGGAACCGCCAGTAGCTTCCTCCCCCCACCGGGAACGAACGGCCCGCCACTCGCCGGGTCGCGATCGGGAGCTCCCAGAGCGACCGGCCCGACGGAAGCGCCAGGACGTAGGGCGACCCCGGGACCGGTCGAATCCGGTTGGGAACCCGGGGCGAGTCGTACTGACTCGAGTCGTAGCGGAACCCGAGCTCGGCGAGCGCGTCGTACGCCCAGAGGGCGTCCCGGTTGATGGAGAACGCCGGCGCCCGGTACCCGGCGGGAGCCCGTCCGACGACCTCCCCGATCAGCGCGACCGCCTCGGCCAGGTCGCGGCGGAAGTCCGCGGGCGTCTGGGCATGGACGCGCTCGTGACCGTACCCGTGGCAGGCGATCTCGTGCCCCTCGGCGGCGATCGACCGGACGATCTCCGGGTAGTGCTTCGCCGTCATGCCGAGCAGGAAGAAGGTCGCCTCGACCGTGAGCTCCCGGAGCAGCTCGAGCAGGGTCTCCATCTGGCGCGGGAACGCGGGTCCCGGCCGGTCCCAGCGCTCGTGACCGAGCGCGCGATGGACAAGCTGGTGCCAGTCCTCGACGTCGACGGAGAGTACGAGCGGCTGGCGCTCGTCGATCACGGCGCGGAGCATCGTACCCGCACGAGCTGCCGACCGGCCTCGCCGCTTCTGCGCACTAAGATCGCTCCTCGTGCTGCCAGTCCTGTTCACCTGCTCCGGTCAGCGCGTGGACGTCCTTCGCGCCTTCAGGGCTGCGGGTGCCACGACCGTCGCCGCCGACCTGAACCCGCTCGCGCCGACCCTGTATCACGCGGATGTCCGGCTCACGCCGCCGCGCGTCGACGACCCGGGCTACGTGCCCTTCCTCGCCGCCGCGGTCGCCGAGTACGGCGTCCGGCTCGTCGTTCCGCTCACCGACCTCGACCAGCTCGTCCTCGCCGAGCGACGGGACGAGCTGGGGGCGCTCGTGCTCCTGCCGACGCCCGAGGTGGTCGAGCTGACGAAGGACAAGTACCTCGCCCACCTCTTCTTCGAGGAGCACGGGATCGACTCGCCGCCCACGTGGCTGCCGGGCGCGCTTCCCGGCGAGCTCGAGTTTCCCGTCCTCGTCAAGCCGCGGCGCGGCTTCGGCTCGCGCGACATTCACCTCGCCCGCGACCGGGCAGAGCTCGACTTCTTCCTCCGTTACACGCCGGTGCCGTCGATGGTGCAACGTGTCTGCAGCGGTGAGGAGTTCTCGATCGACGTCTTCAGCGACACGGACGGCCGCTGCCTCGCGGCGATTCCCCGCACGATGATCGAGTCGAAAGGCGGCGAGTCGATCAAGGGTCGCTCGCTCAAGGACTGGACGCTGATCGAGGT
>JBBILK010000158.1:2810-6774 GCA_037444965.1 Actinomycetota bacterium
TCGGCCCGGCCAACGTCCAGTGCTTCCGCACGGCCGACGGGCGTCACGAGGTGACGGACGTCAACTCACGGTTCGGCGGCGCGTTCCCCTTGCCGCTCGCCGCCGGTGGCGGCTACCCGGAGCTCGCGCTCGCCCTCGCCCGGGGCGAGCGGCCAGAGCCGCGCCTGGGCGACTTCCGCGACGGGATCGTCATGACGCGCTTCTTCTGGCAGGTGACCCTCTCGGCCGCCGCGGACGGTAGCCTGGAGCCGTTCTCCCCCCAGCTCCCCGAGCCGATCGCGCGAGACGAGTGAGCTGCGCGCTCGCGCTTCTCCTGGCCGCCGCGGTCATCCTCGGCGGCTGCACCGAGGCCTCGACACGGAGCGAGGATCCGCCGGTCGAGCCCCCGGCCGAGAGCGGGGCGGCAAGCGAGCCGCAGCAGCCGGCGGCCGAGACCGTCGACTCGCCGCGGGTACCGAAGGCCGTCGTCGCCGTGATCGACGGCGACACCTTCGAGCGGATCGCCGGCGCGACTGTCGCCGTCGGGATCGAGGCGGCGGTGAGCGACCCGCAGGGCATCGCGAGACTCGAGCGCCCGTCGGGCCTCGTCAGCGTCCGGGTCTCGTCGCCGGGCTACCTGGCGAGGGAGCTCGAGCTCTCGTTCGACGACCGAAGGCGCCAGACCGTCCGCATCTACCGCAGCGACCGGCAGTGGCCGCTGTACGGCGCCGTCGAGGAGCGGACGCAGGCCCACCCGGCAATCGAGCTCCGCCCGCCGTTCCGGGTGGTCTGGAGTCGCGGGCTCGGCTCGCTGGTCGAGTTCCCGGCGGTCGTCTGGGAGGGAGTCGCCTACGTGAACACGCTGCGGGGCTGGCTGTACGCGATCTCCATGGGCGACGGCGAGGTGCTCTGGCGCCAGCGCGTCGGGAGGAAGACGGCATCGTCGCCGGCCGTCGATGCCGGCTCGCGGACCCTGGTGCTGACCACGATGGAGCCCGGAGACGTCCAGGTGCGCGATCTCGACACGGGTGAGCTCCGCTGGCGCTTCGTCACGGGCCTGACAGAGCCGTCGCCCGTCGTTCGCGACGGCGTCGCCTACCTCGCGGCGACGAACGGCAACGTCTACGCTCTCGATCTCGCCCGCAGGGAGCCACGCTGGGTCTTCACGACCGGCGCGAAGATCACCTCGAGCCCGGCGCTCGACGGCGACCGGCTCTACGTCGGCGACTACGCGGGCACCGTCGTCGCGCTCGACGCGCGAACCGGCCGTCTGCTGTGGACGGCCGGCGCCGGAGGCAAGGTCTACGGTACGGTTGCCGCCGCCGGGGGTCGCGTCTTCGTTCCCGCGGTCGCCCCGGGCCTCTCGGCGTTCGACGCCGACACCGGCACGCTGCTCTGGCGGGTTCCGACGAGCGCGTACCTCTACTCCTCGCCGGCGGTCTACCGTGACCGCGTCTTCTTCGCGACCTACGCCGGCTCCGTCCATGCCGTGTCGGCCCGGACCGGCGAGCTGCTCTGGTCCGGCGACGCCGGCGGCGCCGTCTCCGGTGCGGTCCAGGTGGTCGCGGGCGTCGTCTACGCGGGAAGCTTCGGCGACCGTATCACCGGCTGGGACTGGCAAAGCGGCCGCGAGCTCCTGCGCTTTCCTCACGGCCACTACGTGCCCGTCGCCGGCAACGGTGGCCGCCTCCTCCTGCACGGGTTCTCGCGGATCTACGCGGTCGTGCCCTGCCGGGGCACGGCCTGCGACCGGCCGTGAAGCGCTGGCTGATCGCCGCCGCGGCACTCCTCCTGCTCGCCGCCGCCGGCGCGGCCGTCGCCGTACTCCTCTGGAACCGGCAGGCGACCGAGGACATTCGCGGCTCGAGCGAGACGGAGTTCGTGACCAGCGAGGCGCCGGAGGTGATCACGACTCGCCCGCCGGAGGAGATCAGGAGCGAGCCTTGGCCGACCTACGGGTACGACGCCAGGCGCACGCGCGTCGCGCCCGGGATTCGCCTCCGTCCGCCGTTCACCGAGATCTGGATGGTGCGCGGCCGTCAGCTGATCGAGTTTCCTCCCGTCGTGGCGTACGATCGCCTCTACGTCGGCACGAGCCGGGGGCGGTTCCTCGCCGTCGACACACGGACGGGCGAGATCGTGTGGGAGAAGAGGCTCGAGCGCTGTATCGCCGCCTCTGCGACGGTCGCGGACGGCGTCGTCTTCCAGCCCCTGATGAACCCGCTTCCCTGCGCCGATCCGGATCGCTCCGCGCCGGGAGCGGTCGTCGCTCTCGATGCCGACACGGGTGCCGAGCTATGGCGCTTCGAGGCCGGCGTGATCGAGTCGTCGCCGCTGCTCGTCGACGGCGTCCTCTACTTCGGCTCCTGGGACCGCCGGCTGTACGCGCTCGACGTCGCGACGCAGCGGGTGCGCTGGACGTTCGAGACCGGCGACGAGATCAAGGGCGCCCCGGCGTACGCGAACGGGACGGTCTTCATCGGCTCGTACGACGGCAAGGTGTACGCCGTCGACGCGCAGACCGGCGAGGAGAAGTGGGCCGCCGAGGCCCAGGGCGGGATCGGCGGCCCGGGCACCTTCTACTCGACTCCGGCCGTGGCCTACGGGCGGGTCTTCATCGGCAACACGGACGGGAAGGTGTACGCGTTCGGGGCTCGTTCCGGCAACCTGCTCTGGACACAGTCGACCGGCGGCTTCGTCTACTCCTCGCCGGCGGTCTGGCGGCAGACGGTCTACATCGGCTCCTACGACGAGCGCTTCTACGCGCTCGACGCAGCCACCGGCGACGTTCGCTGGTCGTTCGAGGCGGGCGGGCAGATCTCCGGCTCGCCGAGCGTGATCGACGGCGTCGTCTACTTCTCGACGCTCGAGCAGACGACGTACGCGCTCGATGCGCGGACGGGTGAGGAGCTCTGGAGCTTCCCGGACGGGAAGTACTCACCCCTCGTCGCGGACGAGGAGCGGGCGTATCTCGTGGGCTACACGCGCCTGTACGGTCTCGAGCCGAAGGCGCCTTGACCCCTGGTACAGTCGAGCGACGATGAGCCAGGGCGGAGTCCCCGAGGCGGCGGGAGAAGACGAGGTCGACGTCGGCCGCTTCTGGTGGCGGATCGCCTCCCGCTGGTGGCTCGTCGCAGGCGGCGTCGGTCTCGGGATCGTGATCGGCTACCTCGCCTCCCTCGGCGGGGGGGCCGTCTACGAGGCGCGGACGACGGTGTACCTGGGTCAGCCGCTGACCCCGAGCGGCAACGCCCAGATCCAGAGCCTGCAGACGAACCCGGCGACGGTGAGCCAGATCGTCAAGAGTCGCGCCGTCGTCGTCGACGTCGCGACGCAGGTCGACGTACCCCCCGGCGAGCTGAAGAGCGGTATCTCGAGCCGCGGCGTCGGCGGCACCGGAGCGAAGACGGCCCAGGCGCAGCTCGTCGAGATCGCCGTGCGCGGGCCCTGGCGGCGCCAGTCCGCCGACGCGGCCAACCTCCTCGCCCAGGAGGTGGTCGACCGCGTCTCGGACTACTCGACGACCAAGATCGAGCAGTTCACGCAGCTCCTCGCGACGCAGGAGCAGCGGCTCGAGTCGATCGACGCCCGGATCGACCGCTACCGGACGGCGCTCGAATCCGATGCCACCCTCTCCTCCGCGGAGCGGCTCGTCCTCGTCAGCCTGCTCGACGACGCCGAGCAGGAGCGCGGCGTGCTCGTCTCCGAGAGGACCCAGACCGAGCTGGCGCTGTCGCTCGCCCAGGACGTCGAGCAGCCGCAGATCGTCACGAAGGCAGCCGCGGCGAAGGTCGAAGCCCGCAGCCGCCGCACGTCGATTCTCGTCGGCGCGGTGATCGACCTCCTCGTCGGGACCCTGGTCGCCCTGCTCTGGGATCCCGTCGCGCGGCGGCTCAAGTCCCGCTCGCAGGCTGTCGACTAACGTGTCGACGATGCCGAGCGCACTGGTCACGGGCGGAGCCGGCTTCCTCGGCTCGCCCCTCTG
>JBBILK010000159.1:0-328 GCA_037444965.1 Actinomycetota bacterium
CGGAGCGGATGGGCCTGGACGAGGTCTCCGTGCGCCGGCTCCGCCCGGACATCGTCTACACGGAGATCACCGGCTACGGGGCCAACGGCCCCTACGCACACAAGAACGCCTACGACCTCGTCGTCCAGGGCGAGGCGGGGCTGATCACGATGACCGGCACCGAGGAGGAGCCGGCGCGGATCTCGATCCCCGTCTGCGACATCGGCGCGGGCTCGTATGCGGCGATCGGCACGCTCGCCGCGCTCGTGCGCCGCGCGACGACGGGCGAGGGAGAGCAGGTCTCGGTGTCGCTGTTCGACGTGATGCTCGACTGGATCGGCTACTACCC
>JBBILK010000159.1:338-6716 GCA_037444965.1 Actinomycetota bacterium
GCACTTCTGGTGGCACCGGCGCGAGGAGCCGGGCCGCTGGGGGCTCCGCCACCCTCTCTTCTGCCCGTACGGGCCGTACCGGGCGAAGGGGCAGCGGTTCTTCAATCTCGCCGTGCTCTCGCCCGAGCACTGGCAGGCGTTCTGCCTCGAGGTCGTGGAGCGGCCGGATCTGCTCGCCGACCCGCGCTACGAGACGATGGAGGGGCGCACCGCTCATCGCGGTGAGCTCGAGCCCGAGCTCGAGCGGGTCTTCGCCGAGCGCGAGGCGGAGGAGTGGGTGGAGCGCCTGGAGCGGGTCGGGATTCCCTGCGGGCTCGTGCGCGAGTTCCACGAGGTGATGGAGCACCCCCAGCTCGAGCACAACCACCTCGTCGCCCAAATCGATTCTCCGGTCGGCGTGATTCCGACGATCGGCAGCCCGATCCTCATCGACGGCGACCGCCCGGAGCTCGGGCCGGTGCCCGGCCTGGGCGAGCACACGCGGGAGGTACTGCTCGAGCTCGGGCTCGGCGAGGCGGAGCTCGCCGCGCTCAGCTGACGCCGGCCAGGCGCTCGACGAGGCGGCGCTCGTCCGGCCCGAACCAGGGCGGCAGGCCTGCCCGCGCGTTCTGGCGCGCGTGGTCCGGGCTCGACGTCGCCGGGATCACGACGTGGACACGCTGGTCGGAGAGCGCCCACTTGAGGAGCGCCTCGGCCCAGCTCTCGACTCCGAGCGGCTCGAGCTGCTTCGGGTCGGGCGCAGGGATCACGGCGCCGGCGCCGCCCAGCGGGCGCATCGCGATCACGCCCAGCCCGAGCTCCTCGGCGAGCGGCAGGATCTCCCGCTCGACCTCCCGCTGGCGGGGGTTGTAGGGAACCTGGATCGCCTGGATGCGCCCGGTCCGCATCACGCGCGAGAGCTCGTCGAAGGCCGAGGACTGGTAGTGGGTGGCGCCGATCAGGCCGATCCGGCCGGCCTCCCGCTCCGTCTCGAGCCACGGCAGGTGCTCGCGCCAGGCGACGAGGTTGTGGATCTGCTCGACGTCGACCGTGCCCTCGTAGAAGGCGAGCTGCGCCTCGAGCTGCGCGCGCGCCTCGCCGGCGGACGGCGTCCAGATCTTCGTCGCGACGATCGCCTCCGCTCGGCGGCCGGCGAGCGCGCGGCCGAGCGCCGCCTCCGCTCGCCCGTACATCGGGGAGGAGTCGAACAGGCGCGTGCCGCCGGCGAGCGCGGCCTCGACGACTGCATCCACCCGCTGCTGGCCGGAGGGTCCGACGTCGAACACCTGCCAGGTGCCGAGGCCGACGACCGGAACCTGCCAGCGCGTCTGCCCGAAGCCTCGGCGTTCCATGTCCGAAGCGGACGATATCACTTCTGGGACGGAGTGCTATCATCGAGGCGTGCGGCAGCTGATCACCCGCATCGACGACGACCTCCATCGGCGCCTCAAGGAGCGTGCCGCATCCGAGGGGCGCTCGATGAACGCGGTCGTGACGGCGATCCTCGAGGAGGCGATCCGGCCGCTGACCGCGCGCGCGCGCTACCGCGAGCAACTGCGAGCCGAGGGACGGCTCTACGAGCCGCCCGCACCGACTGGTCCGGTCCCCTCGAGAGACGAGGCGATCGACGGGATGCGCGGGTTGGGGAAGGCGGTCATCGAGGCTCTCGAGGCCGACCGGGGATCCCGGTGACCCCGATCTACGCCGACACGAGCGTCCTCGCCCGCGCGTACCTCGCCGACGAGGCCGAGCACGCAGCGCTCCGTGCGAGACTCCTCGAGGGTGACGCAGTCGTACTCACGTCCGAGCTCGCTCGTGTCGAGCTTGCGAGTGCCGTGATGGCGGCGGCGCGGGATCGGCGTGTGGAGGACGCCGAGCGGCTGCTTGCGCGCATCGACGCCGACTGCGGCGAGGACGGGCCGCTCGTTCTCGTTCCGTTACGGCCCGGAGAGGTGCTACCGCTCGCGAGTCGGATCGTGCGCGACAGTCGTCTTCGAACGCTCGACGCTCTTCATCTTGCCGTGGCGTCGCTCGAGTCGCGCGCGATGGAGCTCGTGCTGATGACCCGGGATCGAGAGCAGGCGAACGCCGCTCGAGCCCTGGGACTTGCCATCGCCTGATACGTTCCGCGCATGGCAGGCGGCGATCTCCTCGAGGCGCCGGAGCTCGCGCTCGAGCGGATCGACGCGCGCTCGTCCGGCGAGAACTTCCCGGTCGCCTCGGTGCTCGCGCCGCGGGCGGCGCGCCCGCACCTGCGGGCGATCTACGGGTTCGCGCGCCTCGTCGACAACCTCGGCGACGAGGCGGCGGGCGACCGGGGCGCGCTCCTCGACGCGCTCGAGCGCGAGCTCGACGCGTGCTACGAGGGCGCGCCGCGCACCGCGATCATGCGGCGCCTCGCGGAGACGATCGACGCCTGTGATCTGCCCCGCGAGCCGTTCTGGCGCCTGATCGAGGCGAACCGGATCGACCAGCGCAAGAACCGCTACGAGACCTGGGAGGAGGTGCACGAGTACTGCACGTATTCGGCCGAGCCGGTCGGGCAGCTCGTGCTGGGTGTCTACGGCCGTGCCGGCGAGCCCGGGCTCGTCTCGCTGTCGAACGATGTGTGCACGGGTCTCCAGCTCGTCAACTTCCTCCAGGACCCGCCGCGGGACTTCGCGCTCGGCCGTGTCTACCTGCCGCTCGAGGATCTATGGCGCTTCGGAGTCGCCGAGGACGAGCTCGCGGGCCCGCGCTCCGACCGGCTCGTGACGCTGTGCCGCTTCGAGGCCGCCCGGGCGGCCGCGCTGCTCGAGCGCGGGTTCCCGCTCGCAGACGCCCTCGGCGGGCGGGTCGGCAAGTCGGTCGCCCTGTTCGCGCGGGGCGGTCTCGCGGCTCTCGCCGCGCTCGAGCGGTCGGGCTGGGACGTCTTCTCCGGCCGGCCGGCGCCGTCGCGGCTCACGTTCGCCTGGCTCACCCTGCGGGAGCTCGTCCGCGGATGAACGTCGAGGCCGCGTACGCGGAGTGCACCCGGATCACCCGGCGAGAGGCCCGGAACTTCGCGTGGGGGATCATGCTCCTGCCGCGCCCGAAGCGCGCCGCGCTCTCGGCGCTCTACGCGTTCGCACGCAGGGTCGACGACATCGCGGACGGCGACGGCGGTGACGATCGGCGCGGCCGGCTGCTCGAGCTCCGGGCCGCCGTCGAGGCGCTGCCCGAGGCGGCCGGCTCGGATCCCGTGCTGATCGCGCTCACGGACACGCTCGGTCGCTACCCGGTTCCGAGGCGGGCGCTCGACGACCTGATCGAGGGGGCTCTCTGGGACCTCGAGCGGCCCCGGTACTCGACGTGGGCCGACCTGAGGGAGTACTGCAGGCGGGTCGCCGGTGCGGTCGGGATCTCGTGCACCGCGGTCTACGGCCCGGCCGACCTCGAGCGTGCCTTTCCCCTCGCCGAGACGCTCGGGATCGCCCTCCAGCAGATCAACATCATGCGCGACGTGGCCGAGGACTGGCGGCTCGGCCGGGTCTACCTGCCGGAGGACGAGCTCGCGCGATTCGGCGTCACGGAGCAGGATCTCGCGGGCGGCCGTACCGGCCCGGGCTGGCGCGGGCTGATGGCGCACCAGGGCTCCCGCGCCCGGGCGCTCCTCGGGGAAGGGATGGGTCTCACCGACCTCCTCGACGCTCGCAGTGCCGTCTGCGTCCGGACGCTGGCCGGGATCTACGAGGGGCTGCTCGCCGAGATCGAGCGGCGTCACTACGACGTCTTCTCCGCACGGCCTCGGCTCTCGACGCTCGGGAAGCTGCGGGTGATCGGGGCCGGCATCGTGCGCGAGGCGGCGTAGGGCAGCGGGGATGAGGGTCGCCGTCGTCGGAGGCGGGCTCGCCGGGCTGGCAGCGGCGCTTGATCTCGCCGACGCAGGTCACGAGGTCACCGTGCTCGAGGCCCGGCCGACGCTGGGCGGAGCCGTCCAGACGCTGCCCGAGCGGGAGGGCGACCCGACTCCTCCGCCCGACAACGGCCAGCACATCGCGCTCGGCTGCTTCTCCGAGTACCTCCGATTCCTCGAGCGCGTCGGGCAGTGGCGATCGCTGAGAAGGCTTCGCCTCGACCTGCCGGTGATCGCCGAGGACGGGCGCGCGGCGAGCATCGGCGCGGGCGGGTTCGCGCTCCTCGGCTACGGCCACCTGTCCTTCGTCGACCGGCTCGGCATCGCCAGGGTCGCACGCCGTCTCGGGAAGCTCGACCCGGCCGGCTACGACGGCGAGACGTTCGGCCGGCTCCTTCGCCGGCTGCGCACCCCCTCGGTCGTGATCGACCGCTTCTGGGACGTGTTCATCCGGCCGGCCCTCAACCTCCGCTGCGACGAGGCGAGCGCGTCGCTCGGGATCTTCACCGTGCAGACGGCCATGCTCGCGAGCCGGGAGGCGAGCGATCTCCTGCTGCCGACCGCTCCTCTCGGAGAGATGCACGGAGAGGCGGCCCGGCGAGCGCTCGAGCGCGCCGGCGCGACGATCCGGACGCGGGCGCGGGTGGTCGGCCTCGACCCCGGCGCGGCGGTGCTCGCGGGCGGAGCGCGCGTCGAGGCGGACGCGTTCGTCGTGGCGCTGCCGCCGGATGAGAGCTCAGCACTGCTCGGGGAGCCCGAGCCGGCGCTCGAGCACTCGCCGATCGTGAGCGTCCACCTCCTCTTCGACCGGCCTCTCCTCGAGCAACCGCTCGCGGCACTGCTTCGCAGCCCGGCACATTGGGTGTTCGATCGCGGCGCTCTGACGAACCACCCGCCCGAGGCGGGTGGGCAGTACCTCACCGTCGTCGCGAGCGGCGTGCCCGACCTCGCCGAGCTGCGCGGCGCGGACCTCGTCGAGGTGATGCGCCGCGCGCTCACGGAGCGCCTCGGCCCCGCCGAGCTGCTCTGGTCGCGGGTGAGCCGCGAGCCCCGGGCGACCTTCGCGTGCCGTCCAGGCACGGCCGCGCTCCGCCCCGGGCCCAAGACCGCGCGGCCGAACGTCGTTCGCGCGGGCGCCTGGACGGCCACCGGCTGGCCTGCGACGATGGAGGGCGCGATCCGAAGCGGGCGCGCAGCCGCCCGCCGTCTGCTCGAGGTCACGTGAGCGTCACGATCGGAGCCGAGCTCGACCGGGCGATCGAGGCCGGGGTCGAGCGCCTGCTCTCGCTCCAGGAACCGGGCGGCTGGTGGGTCGGGGAGCTCGAGTCCAACGTCACGATCACGGCCGAGCACCTGTTCTTCCTCGAGTTCCTGGGGATCCGGGACGAGGAGACCACCTTCGGGGTGATGGCGGAGCTGCTGGCGCGGCAGCGTCCCGACGGGCTCTGGTCGATCTACCACGGCGGGGAGCCCGACCTCAACGCGACGATGGAGGCGTACGCGGCGTTGCGGCTGGCCGGTCTCTCGGCGAGCGCGCCGCAGCTGGCCGAGGCCCGCCGCTTCTGCGAGGAGCGCGGCGGCATCGGCGCGGCCCGCGTGTTCACCCGGATCTGGTTCGCGCTGTTCGGTCTCTGGCCGTGGGGCGACGTGCCGCAGATCCCGGTCGAGCTCGTGCTCGCCCGGCCCTGGATGCCCGTCTCCCTCTACACGTTCGCCTGCTGGGCGCGCCAGACCGTGCTTCCCCTCGCGGTCGTCATGCACTACCGGCCGGTTCGCAGGCTCCCGCCCGCACGGGCCTGGGCAGAGCTGAACCTCGGCCCCGTCGAGCGTCCTCGCCGGAACGTCTGGGACGACGTCGACCGCCTGCTCGGGCTGTACGCGCGGTCCCCCCTGAAGCCCGGGCGGGAGCGCGCCCTCCGGATCGCCGAGCGCTGGATCGTCGACCGCCAGGAGCGCGACGGCTGCTGGGGCGGCATCCAGCCGCCCTGGGTGTGGTCGCTGATCGCCCTCGCCTGCCGCGGACACGGGCTCGAGTCACCCGTCATGCGGCGCGGGATCGCCGGCTGGTCCGGCTTCCTCGTCCAGGACGGCGATCGCCTGCGCCCCGAGGCCTGCCAGTCCCCGGTCTGGGACACGGGCCTCGCCGTGCTCGGCCTCCGGGCGGCCGGCGTGGAGCCCGGGCATCCGGCTCTGAGGAGCGCGGGCGAGTGGATCCTCCGGGAGGAGATCCGGGCCCGCGGCGACTGGGCGGTTCGCCTGCCCGGCGTCGAGCCCGGCGGCTGGGCGTTCGAGTACGACAACGACCTCTACCCCGACGTCGACGACGCGGCGGTCGTGGGGCTCGCGCTCCGGGAGCTCGGGGCTGGCCGGCAGGCGCTCGAGCGCTGCTGCCGCTGGCTGTCCGGGATGCAGTCCGGAAACGACGGCTGGGGAGCCTTCGACGTCGACAACGACGCCTACTGGCTCTACGACATCCCGTTCTGCGACTTCGGCGCGGTCATCGACCCGCCGTCCGAGGACGTGAC
>JBBILK010000160.1:0-1620 GCA_037444965.1 Actinomycetota bacterium
GGTCGCCGCCTCGGGCGAGCTCTCTAGAAGAGCTGGTTCTGACCCGCGAAGATCGCCGAGACCGACTCGTCCGAGAAGACGTTCTGGATCGACTTCGCGAGGATCGTCGACACGCTCAGCACGGTCAGCTTCTCGGGCTGCTCGAGCGGGTTGACCGGCACCGTGTCCGTGACGGCGATCTCGACGAGGTCGCTCGCCGCGAGCTTCTCCATCGCGCCGTCGGGGAAGAGCCCGTGCGTCGCGCACGCGTACACGGCCGCGGCCCCGGCCTCGCGAAGCGCCCGCGCGCCGGCGAGGAGCGTCCCGCCGGTGACGATCAGGTCGTCGCTCATGATCGCGATCTTCCCGTCGACATGGCCGATCACCTCGGTGACCGCGGCGACGTCGTGGGTCGGCCGCGTCTTGTTCAGGATCGCGAGGTCGCCTTCGAGCATCTCGCCGAAGCGTCGGGCCATCTTCGCCCGCCCCGGATCCGGGGAGACCGAGACGACGCCGTCGCCATACAGGCCCTTGTCCCGGAAGTACTGCGCGAACAAGGGCAACGCCGTCATGTGGTCGACCGGGATCGTGAAGAACCCCTGAATCTGACCGGCGTGGAGATCCATCGTCAGCACGCGGTCGACGCCCGCACGCTGCAGCAGCTCCGCGACGAGCTTCGCCGTGATCGGCTCGCGCGGCGCGGACTTCTTGTCCTGGCGGGAGTACGGGTACCAGGGGAGCACCGCCGTGATCCGGTGCGCCGAGGCCAGCTTGGCCGCGTCGATCATGACGAGCAGCTCGAGCAGGTGGTCGTTCGTCCGCATGCCGGCCGGCGACTGGACGATGAACACATCCGCGCCGCGGATCGACTCGAGGTAGCGGCAGTAGATCTCGCCGTTCGCGAACGTCTTCAGCTCGACGGCGCCGAGCTCGATCGTGAGCTTCTCCGCGATCCGCTCGGCGAGCTCCGGGTTCGAGCGCCCCGAGAACAGCATCAGCCGCGGCGCGCGGGTGCGCTCGAGCCAGCGCTCGCGCGCGATCGCGGGCTGCGGCCGATCGAGCGTCTCGAGGCCCGGCAGAGTCGCCAGCTCAGTCACGCTTCTCTCCCCCACGATACCCCTCTTTCGTCACCTGCCGGGCCCTCGCGATCGCGAGGGCGCCCGGCGGCACGTCCTCCGTGATCGTGGAGCCCGCTCCCACCCAGGCGCCGTCGCCGATCTCGACGGGCGCGACGAACACATTGTGGCTGCCCGTGTGGACGTTGCGACCGATTCGCGTCCGCTGCTTGCCGGAGCCGAGCTCGGGCCGGAAGTTGGCCGTGATCGCCCCGGCCCCGATGTTGGAGCCGGCTCCGATCTCGGCGTCGCCGATGTACGAGAGGTGCGGAACCTTCGCGCCCGGCCCGATCGTCGAGCTCTTCACCTCGACGAACGTGCCGGCCTTCGCGCCGCGCGCGAGGACGGCGCCCGGCCTCAGGTAGCAGAACGGCCCGACGAGCGCGTCCTCCCCGATCACCGCGTCGACGGCGACGGCGTGCGGCCCCACCTCCGCGCCTGCACCCACCGCCGTCGCTCCCCGCAGCGTGGTGAACGGGTGGATGACCGCGTCGGGCTCGATCCGCACGCTCGGCTCGATCCACGT
>JBBILK010000160.1:1681-6685 GCA_037444965.1 Actinomycetota bacterium
GGTCTCGCAGGGCGGCACCCGCGGCCGCGAGCTCGACGCGCGTGTTCACGCCCTCGACCTCCGCCGGGTCCGGCGCCCGGCAGACGGCCGCTCGCTCGCCCGCGTCGACGAGGTGGCGCACCGCGTCGGTCAGGTAGAGCTCGCCCTGGACGTTGTGCGGCTCGAGCCGCTCGAGCGCCGCCCACAGCCCGGGCAGCGAGAAGACGTAGATGGACGAGTTGACCTCGCGGCGCTCCAGCTCCGCCGGCGTCGCGTCCCCGGCCTCCACGATCCCGGCGAGCCTCCCGGCGCCGTCCCGGAGGATCCGTCCGTAGCTCCGCGGCTCGGCCGGCTCGAAGGACAGGACGGTCACGGCCGCGCCTTCGCGGCGGTGCTCGGCGACGAGGGCGTCGAGCAGCTCGCTCGTCAGCAACGGCGTGTCGCCCGCGAGCACGAGCAGGTCGCCGGCGAAGCCCTCGAGCGCCGCGCGGGCGGAGGCGACCGCGTCGCCGGTCCCGAGCGGGCGCTCCTGGACGGCGACCTGAACGCCGCCCGGAAGCCCCTCCTCGAGCTCGGCGCGGCGGTCGGCGGAGCAGACGACGACGAGCGGCCGGGGCCCGAGCGGCAGGGCCGCGCCGATCACCCAGTCGACGAGGCGCCGGCCGAGGAGGGAGTGGAGGTGCTTGGGCCGGCTCGACTTCATCCGCGTGCCGAGGCCGGCGGCCATCACGACCGCTGCGAGCGGTGCCGTCATCTGCCCCCGGTCGAGGCTGGGGCGGGAGGATTCGAACCTCCGGTCACGGGACCAAAACCCGCTGCCTTACCACTTGGCTACGCCCCATGGTCGGTCTCCCTCCCCTCCGCGCCGGAGTATATGCGGCTCGCACGCGCCGACCTACCAGACCGGGTCGACGACCCACGTGCGAGCGCCTGCGTCGAGTCTCGCGGCCGCGGCGGCCGCGTCGCGACGTTCCGCGAAGAGGGCGTACACGGCCGGGCCGGCGCCGCAGACGTCGGCGCGAAACGCGCCCAGCTCCCGCAGGCGCGCCGGCAGCGCCGAGCCGCCCGCCGCCGCCGCGAGGTCGTTCGGAGGAAGGACAGCGAGATCCGAGGGCCGCCCGCACGCCGTGAGCGCCGCGAGCAGCGCCTCTCGCCGCTCCTCGAAGCCAGGGCCGCCGCCGAGCTCGTCGAAGCGCGAGTAGACGTCGCCGGTCGACCGCTTCACGCGCCCCTCCTCGAGCACGACCAGGACCGTGTACTCCTGCGGGAGCCGGAGCGGCGTTAGCCGCTCGCCCGCTCCCTCGGCGAGCTTCGGGCCGGGCTCGAGGAAGAACGGCACATCGGCGCCGAGGCGGGCGGCGAGCGCTCCGAGTCGCTCCTTTGCGAGCGGCTGCGCGAGGCACCGGTTCGCGAGCGTGAGCGCAAGGGCAGCGTCCGCGCTGCCACCGCCGAGCCCCGCAGCAACGGGAATCTGCTTGTCGATGCGGATCCGCCAGCGCGGCTCGACGCCGGCAGCAGCCGCCAGCGCTCGCAACGCCTCCCGCACGAGCGTGTCCTCGGCGAAGCCCGCGACCTCGAGCCGTCGCGCCGGCTCGAGCTCGAGCCCGTCACGGAGGCCGACGCGCTGCATGACGGTGGCGACCTCGTGCAGCCCGTCCGCCCTGCGCGGCCCGACGACGAGCGCGAGATTGATCTTCGCAGCGGCGGCGCCCCGCTCCCGCCCGGCGCTCACCGCAGCAGCTCCGCGAGCCGGACGAACGCCTCCGGCGGAAGCGCCTCGGCACGGACGCCCGGTGGCCTCCCGAGCTCCCGGAGCGCCGCGACGACCGGCTCCCGGCTCGCGACGCCTGCGAGCGCGAGCGAGTTCGCGAGCGTCTTCCGGCGGTGCGCGAACGCTCCCTGGACGACGGTCTTCAGCCACGGGTACTCCTGCCCGAACCGGCGCCGGCGCCGCAGCGCGACGAGCGCGGAGTCGACGTTCGGCCGGGGCCGGAAGCACGTGCGCGAGACCGGGTGGAAACCCGTCCGCTCGGCAGCGAGCTGAACGAGCACGGAGACCGCCCCGTAGCTCTCCGTCGCGGGCTCCGCGACGAACCGGTCCGCGACCTCCCGCTGCACCATCACGCACCAGAGCTCGAGCGTCGGCAGACCATCCAGGCTCTCGACGACGAGCGGGGTCGCGATCGAGTACGGGAGGTTCGCGACGAGCTTTCCGGGCGGCGGCTCCAGCCGCGCGAGCGGGAACGCGAGCGCGTCGCCGAACAGGAGCTCGACGTTCGCCGCGCCGGCGAGCCGCTGCCGCAGGTACGGCTCCAGGTCGAAGTCGATCTCGACGGCGTACACCAGCCGCACGCGGGCGGCGAGGAAGCCGGTGAGCACGCCGAGTCCCGCCCCCACCTCGAGCACGACGTCATCCGGCCCGAGCCCGGCGAGCCGCTCGATCACGGCGAGGATGTTCTCGTCGACCAGGAAGTGCTGGCCGAGCTCGCGCTTCGGCCTGACCGGGAGGGGGCTCATTCGAGCGAGAAGAGCGTACCCGCGTTCTCGTCCAGCCACCGCTCCAGCTCCACGGCGTCGGCCCCGCGCACCCGCGCGAGCGCGCCGAGCACGTGGACGACGTGCGCCGGCTCGTTGGGCCGGCCGCGAACGGGCTGCGGCGCGAGGTACGGGCTGTCGGTCTCGGCGAGCAGGCGCTCCACCGGGACACGGGCGGCGGCGAGCCGCAACGCCTCCGCCTTCGGGTACGTCACGTTCCCGGCGAACGAGACGTACCAGCCGCGCTCGAGCGCCGGCGGCAGCAGCCCGGGCGAGGAGAAGCAGTGGAGGACGACTCGGACCTCGTCGGGCAGCGTCTCGAGCACGGCCAGGGTGTCCGCTTCCGCGGCGCGCGTGTGGACGACGAGCGGCTTGCCGAGCTCCGCCGCGAGCTCGGCGTGCGCGCGGAAGAGCTCGCGCTGGCGGCCGCGCGCCGCGTAATCCCGGTAGTAGTCGAGCCCGGTCTCGCCGACCGCGACCGCGCGGGGGTGCGCGAGCAGGCGCTCGAGCTCGTCGAGGTCGGCCGGGCCCGCCTCGTCCGCCTGGTGCGGGTGGATCCCGAGGGCGGCGGCGACACCCGCCTCCGCCTCGCAGATGCGAAGCGCGGCCCGGCACGAGGCGATTCCCGACCCGACCGTGATCACCCGCTGCACGCCCGCCTCCCGCGCCCGCCGCACGAGCTCGCCGGCGGGATCCGCGCACGCGTCCAGGTGCGCGTGGGTGTCGATCACTCCGCGGCGACCGGCGACTCGACTCGCGGGAAGAGCGGCGGCGCGGGCTCGATCCCGCCAGCGGGCTCGGTCCAGCCGTAGCGGACCCGCTCCCAGCCAAGATCGGGCGGCTGCCCCAGGACGGCGAGGATCCGGGGCGCTGTCTCGGGAAGGTACGGTGCGAGCGCGACGGCGAGCACGCGCAGGCCGTCGGCCAGGTCGTACAGCGTCCGGTCGAGCTCGGCGGCGTTCGCCTCGTGCTTCGCAAGCTGCCACGGCGCGCGCTCCTCGACGTAACGGTTCAGGTCGCGGACGACGCTCCAGATCTCCTCCAGCGCACCGCTCAGGTCGAACCGGTCGAGGCGGACGGCCACGCCCGCACCAAGCCCGTCCAGCGCGGGTCGGAGGGGTGAGCCCCAGGCGGCGCCCGGAATCCGGCCACCCCGGTAGCGCGCGATCATCGCCGTCGTCCGCGAAAGCAAGTTGCCGAGCTCGTTCGCGAGCTCGCGCTCGTAGCGCTCGTGCAGGGCGACGATCGAGGCGCTCCCGTCCTGGCCGAACGCCACCGCCCGCAGGAGGAAGAACCTGACCGGGTCGACGCCGTAGACCGAGATCAGGTCGAGCGGGTCGATCACGTTGCCGAGCGACTTCGAGATCTTCTGCTCGTCCAGCAGCAGGTAGCCGTGCACGAACAGCCGGCGGGGCACCTCGTACCCCGCCGCCATCAGCAGCGCGGGCCAGATCACGCAGTGGAACTTGAGGATGTCCTTCGCGAGGAAGTGGTGGACGTGCGGCCAGAAGCGCGGGCGGAGGTCCTCGCCGTCGACCGCGTAGCTGAGCGCGCTCACGTAGTTGATGAGCGCGTCGACCCACACGTAGATGACCTGCTCCTCGTCCCACGGAACGGGAATTCCCCAGCGCTGACTGCCGCGGCTGATCGAGATGTCCTCGAGCCCCTGCTCGATGAAGCGGCGCGCCTCGTTGTACCGGATCTTCGGGAGGACGAGCTCCGGGTTCTCGTCGTAGAGCGCGAGCAGCCGGTCACGGTACGCCGAGAGCCGGAAGAAGTAGTTCTTCTCCTCGAAGAACTCCGGCACCGTGCCGTGTTGCGGGCAGCGCCCGGCCACCAGCTCGGCGTCCGTGTAGAACGCCTCGCACGCCACGCAGTACAGGCCCCGGTAGACGCCCTCGTAGACCTCGCCGGCGTCGTACATGCGCTGGACGAAGTCCTGGACGACACGCTCATGGCCCGGGTCGGTCGTACGGATGAAGAAGTCGTTCGAGGCGTTCACGCGGGCGGGCAGCTCGCGCCAGACAGCGGCCATCCGGTCGACGAACGTGCGCGGATCGAGACCCTGCGCCTCGGCGACCTGGGCGATCTTCGAACCGTGCTCGTCGGTTCCCGTCAGGAAGAACGTCTCCTCGCCACGCTGCCGACGGTGCCGGGCGACCACGTCCGCCGCGATCGTCGTATACGCATGGCCGATGTGCGGGGTCGAGTTCACGTAGTAGATCGGCGTCGTGATGTAGAAGGTCATCGCGGCCAATCATAGGGGCGCCCCCCGCGACGCCAGCCGGCTGCTCCCAAGCTCCGTCTCGCCGCTCCTCGAGCGCCGCTTCGCCGCCCGGAGCGCCGGCCTGCGGGTCGCCGAGATCGGGGCCGAGTTCACCGGCCGGCGTGCCCCTGGCCTGCGGCGGCCGGTGCAGGGCCAGGACGCCGGCCAGCACGACGAGCGCGGCGAGTGCGACCGAGAGCAGGCCGGAATCGCCCCGGTGACCC
>JBBILK010000161.1:0-2532 GCA_037444965.1 Actinomycetota bacterium
AGGCCGGCACGATCGACCGGCTCGAGCTCCCCCGCGGGATCCGCGTCGATCCGGGCGTCGAGACCGGCGACCGCGTGCCCGTCGCCTACGATCCGCTGATCGCCAAGCTCGTCGCCCACGGAGGGAGCCGGGAGGAGGCGCTCGACCGCCTCGGGGCCGCCCTGCGCGAGACGCGCGTCGCCGGAGTGACGACCAACCTCGGCTTCCTGCGCTGGCTCGTCGACCAGCCCGGCGTGCGGGAGGGCCGCACCACGACCGCGTTCCTGTCGGACTTCCCGCCGCTCTCGCGTCCGCGCCGTCCCCGCAGAGCGTGGAGCGGCCACTGGCGGGCCGGCAGACAGCCCGGGGAGCCGCCGCCGACGCCCGTGCCGCCGCCGCTGGTCGAGCTTGCCGCCCACGGCGGCGGTCTGGCCGAGCACAGCGTCCTCAAGGCGCCGATGCCGGGCACCGTGATCCGCGTCCTCGCCGCGTCCGGCGACCGCGTCGAGCCCCGCCAGCCGCTCGTCGTGCTCGAGGCAATGAAGATGGAGACGCCTGTCGTCTCGCCGTACGAGGCGGTGGTCGAGCGGGTACACGTCGCGGTCGGCGATCAGGTCGCGGCCGGCACGGTGCTCGTGGAGCTCGAGGAGTAGGGCGTGGTCGAGCGCATCCGAACGCAGCTCGCAGAGTCGCTCCGCGCCGTCCGCGGCGTCTTCCACAACGCGAACCTGCGGCGCCTCCAGCTCGCGTTCGCCGGCTCCGAGATCGGCGACTGGGGAGCCGCGATCGCCCTCTCCGTGATCGCGTTCCAGGAGTCCGGGGCCGCGGGGGTCGCCATTCTCCTCCTGATCAGGATGCTGCCGTCGGCCTTCGCGGCACCGCTCACCTCGATCCTCGGCGACCGCCACGACCGGGCTCTCGTCATGCTCACGGCCGATCTGATCCGCGCGGCCGCGATGGCGGGCGCCGCCGTCGTCGCCTTCGTGGACGGTCCGGTCGCGATCCTGTACGCGATCGCCGGGGTCGTCGCCGTCGTCGCGACCGCGTTCCGCCCCGCCCAGGCCGCGATCCTGCCGTCGCTCTCCCGCACCCCCGACGAGCTCACCGCCGCGAACGTCGCATCGAGCACGATCGAGAGCGCGGCGAGCTTCGTCGGGCCGGCCGTCGGCGGCGTCGTCCTCGCGGCGGCCGGGGCGGGCGTCTCGTTCGCGGTGGCAGCCGGAACGTTTCTCTGGTCAGCCGCGCTGATCTCGAGGATCCGGGCGGAGCGGGAGCCGGGAGAGCGTGCGCCCGTGGAGGAGCACGTCTTCCGGACCGTGACCGCCGGCATCCGGACGATCCTCGTCGAGCCGGACGTCCGGCTCCTGACCGGCCTGTTCGCCGCGCAGACGCTCGTCTCGGGAGCGCTCAACGTCCTCGTCGTCGTGATCGCGCTCGACCTGCTCGGCACCGGCGAGAGCGGACTCGGCGCGGTGAACGCCGCGCTCGGCATCGGCGGTGTCATAGGCGCGGCCGGAGCGATCACGCTCGTCGGCCGGCGCCGGCTCGCGACCGCCTTCGGCGTCGGCACGGTGCTGTGGGGCGTTCCGATCGCACTGATCGCCGTGACCGAGCACCAGGTGCCGGTGCTCGTCCTGCTCGGCGTCGTCGGGCTCGCCAACACGATCGTCGACGTCGCCGGCTACACGCTGCTCCAGCGTGCTGTGCCCGACGACGTGCTCGCACGCGTCTTCGGGGCGCTCGAGAGCGTCTTCCTCGGCACGATCGCGCTCGGCGGCGTCCTCGCCTCGGTGCTCGTCGAGACGGTGGACGCCGAGACCGCGCTCGTCGTCTCGGGTCTCGTGCTCCCCGTTCTCGTCGTCCTCACCTGGCGGCCGCTCGTCCGGATCGACGCGAAGGCCCCGGCGCCCTCTGCCGAGCTGCTCGCCCTGCTGCGTGGCGTGCCGTTCCTCGCCCCCCTCTCGCCGCCTGCGCTCGAGGAGCTGGTCTCGAGCCTCATCCCGGTCCAGGTCGCTGCCGGCGCCGACGTCTTCAGGCAGGGAGACGCCGGCGACCGCTTCTACGTGATCGAGGCGGGCGAGGCGCTCGTCTCGATCGACGGCGCCGCCGTGCGAACCCAGGGCCCCGGCGACTACTTCGGCGAGATCGCGCTGCTCCGCGACGTGCCGCGGACGGCCTCGATCACCGCCGTCACCGACCTCTCCCTGCACGCGCTCGAGCGGGACGAGTTCATCGCCGCCGTCACGGGTCATGCCCCGAGCGTTCAGGCCGCGGGAGCGGTCGTCGCGTCCCGCCTGGGTGCGTTCCGGCCCGGGACCGGCCCCCTCTGAGGAAAGCCGCGGCAGAGGAGCCGGGGGAGCGTCGACAGCATCCGCGAAATGTGGGAAGATTCCATTCGACGTCTGCGTCTTGTAGTCGACGGGTTCGAGGAAACGCGAAACCGAGGAGGCACGATGGGCGAGCGCGGCAAGCGGCAGAAGTAGTACCAAGGCACCCTGAGCGACAGGCCCGGAGCCGGCGGTTGCCGCTTCGGGCCTGTGGTGTGCCCGCAAC
>JBBILK010000161.1:2550-6675 GCA_037444965.1 Actinomycetota bacterium
CGGTTTCAGCCGGCGCGCGCGTGCCTGTCGCGCCCGCCGGTGTGCACGCAGGCGAGCTCGCCCGGCAGGCCCGGCGCGGAGCCCGAAGCCGGGCTCAGGACGTGCCGAGCCTGCGCCTGAGCGCCGCGACGAGCGCCGGGTCGGGCTCGTAGCCCTCGTGCTCGAGGGCGGCTTCGAGGTCGGCGACGAGCCGGCCACGGAACTCGAGGTCGGCCTCCGCGCGTGCCACGAGGTCTCCGAGCCCGCGCCGCGCGAGCGGCAGCTCCTTCGCAGCCCTCAGCCACGCCTCGGGTGCCGGCGGGAGCATCCGCAGGAGCTGCGCCAACCGTTCCTCCTCGTACACGATCGTCGCCATCACTCTCTAGACGCGCCGGGGCGCCGCCTTCTTCCCTCGTACGCGTCTCGCAGCTTGCCGAGACAGCGGGAGATCCGGCTCGCGATCGTCCCGGCCGGGATGCCGAGGGCCTCTCCGATCGCGAGATAGCTCTCGTCACGGCAGAAGAACCGGTCGAGGATCTCGCGGCAGTCGCCGGACAGCGTCGCGAGCGCCCCGTGCACGCTGAGCGCGTCGTCGAGGAGCGCGATCACGTCCTCGGCCTCGAGCGCCTCGAGCTCCTCGGGCGCCGCCGCCTCGCGCGAGCCGCGCCGGAGGCGGTCGATGCAGAGACGGCGCGTCAGCTGGCCGATCCACGGCCGGATCGCGGCGTCGTCGCGCAGCGTGTCGAGCTGCTCGTAGGTTCGGGCGAACACGTCCTGGAAGACGTCCTCGGCGTCCTCGCGGGAGAGCCGGTACGCCTGGGTGGCGATCGCATGGACGTAGCGAGAGAAGCGCTCGACCAGCTCGCACCAGGCAGCCTGGTCGCCCGTCCGGCAGCGGGCGACGACCTCCGCGTCGGCGAGGGACCCGAGCGACAGCTCGTCTCTCATCGAACCACCGGATCAGGGGGCAGGAGCAAGGCTGCGCCTCGCTGCCGAGGCGGCAGCGTCGGCGAGCGACCGCGCTCGCGCCACCCGCTCGTCGCCGGCCGTCGCGCTCAGGTTGATCTCGACGAGGTTGGCGGCGGCCCGCGCTCCCGCCTCCGCGAGCACGGCGGCGGCGGCGGCGTCGCCTCGCAGGTTCGGGTTGCCGCGCTCGGCGAGCTCCGCGGCGAGGAGGGCTACGTCGGACCCGATCGCGGCGATCTCGAGCGGCACCTGGGCGGCCCGGCCGAGCGCCTCGCCGAGCTCGCGGTCACTGGCCCCGGCGGGTTGCACGCTCTGCCCGCGCATCGCCGCCAGAGCAGCCTCGTAGGCCTCCGCGTCGGCTCTCGCGAGCGGGGCCGCCCGCTCCCGGAGCACCCTGGCCTGCGCCACTGCCCCGCGGGCGCCCTCCCAGTGTCCGTCCGAGAAGCGTCCCGCCATCTCGGCCAGGCCCGCGGCCATCGCGACGACGACCGCCGCCGCCGAGCCGCCCGCGGGAGCGGGCGTACGGGCGGCGAGCAAGTCGACGAAGTCGCCGAGCCGCGCGTCGAGGTAGGGGTCCGCCTCCGCCACCCGGGCATCTTACGGCGCGTTCGGCTCTAGGCTTCGGGCGATGGACGCGCGCGACCTCGATCCGGACCCGGTCGTCCAGCTGCGGCGCTGGCTGGACGAGGCGGTCGCGGCCGGGATCCCGAACGCCGAGGCGATGGCGCTCGCCACCGCGGCGAGCGACGCTCGCCCGTCCGTGCGCTTCGTCCTGCTGCGAGGGCTCGACGAGCGCGGCCTCGTCTTCTACACGAGCTACGAGAGCCGCAAGGGACGCGAGCTCGAGGAGAACGCCGTGGCGGCCATCGCCCTCTACTGGGTCGACCTCGGACGGCAGGTGCGAGCGACCGGGCGCGTCGAGCGCGTCGCGCGAGAGGAGTCGGAGGACTACTTCCGGTCGCGCCCGCTCGGCAGCCGCCTCGCGGCGTGGGCGTCGCGGCAGAGCGAGGCGATCGCCTCCCGCGAGGAGCTCGAGCGGCGCTGGGACGAGCTCGCGCGGGCCCACCCCGACGGCGACGTCCCCCTGCCGCCCTTCTGGGGCGGCTATCGGCTCGCTCCGGTGGAGATCGAGTTCTGGGAGCACCGGGACAGCCGCCTGCACGACCGCCTCCGCTACCGGCGAGCGCGGAGCGGCTGGGTGATCGAGCGGCTCCAGCCCTAGAAGAGATCCTTCAGCTTCATCGCCGCGCCCATGTCGCCCTCCACCTTGATCTTCCCGAGCATGAACGCGGTCATCACGTTCTGCTTCCCCTCGAGCAGCTTCGCGAAGACCTCCTGCTTCATCCGGATCACGCAGGCGGCGTCGTCCGCGGTCTCGGCCACCGACAGGCGGCCGTCGGCCACGTCGACCTTCCAGCTGCCCGCCCCCTCGATGTCGAAGCGGTAGGTCGCGGTCGTGCCGGCGAGCTTCGCCGGGTCGATCGTCGTCTCCAGGTTCGCGAAGAACTCCTCAGCGCTTCGGGCCATGCCTCCTCCAGGATCAGAGCGTCGTTGCTGCTGCGGTTTCTACCAGCCCGGGCCGGGCGACCGGCGGCAGCGCGAGCGCGAGCAGCGCCCCGAGCGCCGGGCCGACCGCGGTCGCGAGCACGGCGGTCTTCAGGTCGATCGAGTCTGCGACCGCCCCGAGGGAGACCGCGAAGATACCGCCGAGGCCGATCGCGAGCCCGATCGAGAGACCCGAGGCGGTCGCGATCCTGCTCGGCAGGTACTCCTGGCTCAGCACCGTCGTGACGCCGAAGGTGCTGATGATCGCCATCCCCGCGAGGACGAGGGCGACGTCCCCGACGACGCCGCCGACGAGGACGTAGGTGACGATCAGCGGCGCCGCCGCCCCGAAGGTGACGACGATCACCGCCTTGCGGCCGAAGCGGTCGGCGAGCGGCCCGCCGATCAGCGTTCCGATCGCCCCGGCGAGCAGGAAGAGCGAGAGGAGCCGCGTGCTCGCCGCCTCGCTCGCGCCCTTGGAGACCTCCCAGAGGGGAACGAACGTGAACAGGCCGTAGTGGGCGATGCTGCGCAGGGCGACGACGCCCTGGAGCGTCGCGAACGCGCCCGGCCGGTCCTCCGCGGAGAGCCCGGGGCCGGCGCGGGCGCCCTCCGGCACGAACCCGCCGAGGTAGCGGGCCTCCGCGAGGAGCAGCGACGCGACGACCAGTCCTGGGACTGCGAGCAGGAGCCCGCCCTGGAGCCCGAGCGCGACGACGAGCGAGGACCCGAGCAGCGGCCCCAGCCCGAAGCCCACGTTGCCGCCCACGGAGAAGACGGCCATGCCGCTCGCGCGGCGCTTGCCGCTGACGTAGCTCGCGAACTTCGACCCTTCGGGGTGGAACGCGGCGACCCCGATGCCGCCCGCGAACACGGCGACCAGGAGCAGCGGGTAGCTCGGGGCGACGGCCGCGAGCGCGACACCGGCACCGGCGAGCAGGACGCCGCCCGGAAGCAGCCACTGCGCGCCCCGGCGGTCCGACCAGTGGCCGAACACGGGCTGCACGACCGACGAGCTGAACGTCGCGACGAGCACGACCGCGGCCGCGAGCGTGTAGGAGAGGTCGAGCTTCGGGACGAGGAAGACGAGCAGCGCGGGCACGGCGCCCTGCGCGAGGTCGGTGGCCCCGTGTCCGAGCGACAGGCTCGCCATCGCCCGCCGGTCGACCCCACCGCCCACGGCGTGAGGATATCCCCTTCGGGGTGAGGCTCAGACGGTCTGCGGGCGAGGGTGGTAGCGCGCGATCAGCGCGTGGGAGAGCTCCCACTGGGCGCCGACGATCGCGAGCCGGTTCCGCTCGAGCTCGGCCCGTCCGGCGCCGCTCGCCCGGAGCGCCTCCCGCTCCCGCACGAGGCTGCCGAGCACCTCCTGAAGGGTTTCCACCGGAACGGAGACGTGCCCGTTCAGCGCGTCGCCGGATCCAGTCGCAGGCCGTTCCGCGGTGCTCATGTGTCCCTTCGTGATATCGACTTCGGGGGCCGCAGCTTGAGTCCTCCACCCTCTTTTCACAGCTCAGGCTAACCACCGTGTCGGATACGATGCGCCGCTTCCCGTGGAGATCGCCGCCGCCGCCGAACCGCTCGCAGCCGTCGAAGCCGGGCTGCTCGCCGTCCCGGTGGCCGCGGACGAGGAGC
>JBBILK010000162.1:0-3105 GCA_037444965.1 Actinomycetota bacterium
AGGGCGCCGACAGCGTCGAGCTCAAGCTGACGGTGCCGGAGCTCGACCATCGCTCCGCCATTGTCGCCCTCGGGATGGACGCGCTCGACGCGGAGATCCGGCAGGCCTTCTTCTTCGACACGCCCGACCTCTCCCTGAACCGAAGCGGCGTCGTCGTGCGGGCTCGGCGGATCCAGGGCAGGGCAGGCGACACGGTCGTGAAACTCCGCCCGGTCGTTCCCGACGAGCTCCCCGCCGAGTACCGCACGTCGCCGAGCCTCGGCGTGGAGGTGGACGCCATGCCCGGAGGTTGGGTCTGCTCGGCCTCGATGAAGGGGACAGCCGACAACGCCGACGTGAAGGCCGTGGCGTCGGGCGAGCGACCCGCTCGCAAGCTCTTCACGAAGGAGCAGCGGAAGTTCTACGCCGCGCATGCCCCCGAGGGGATCGCGCTGGACGACCTGTCGGTGCTTGGCCCCATCTTCGTCCTGAAGCTGAAGTTCGCGCCCGAGGGGCTCGAGCGGAAAGTCGTGGCGGAGCTGTGGATGTATCCGGACTTCTCGCGCATCCTCGAGCTCTCGACGAAGTGCCCGCCGCCGGAGATGTTCCAGGCCGCCGCGGAATCGCGGGCGTTTCTCGCCGGCCGCGGCGTGACCCTCGCCGGGGAGCAGGAGACGAAGACCCGCAAGGCGCTCGAGTTCTTCTCGAAGCGCCTCCTATCGGCGGCTTCGGTCACTCCGGCTGCGTAATGGCGAACGAGACGGCGAAGCCGAGCGTCGTCGCAAGCCCGACCGACGCCCCCGCTCCCCGCCGAGGTCGCGAACGCCTCCCCCCTCGTGCCCCGTCTACAGGAGCACGCCCGGGGGATCCGTGAATCCGGGGTGCTCGGCTCGGAAGCGCTTCGCCTCGGCGACGGTGCGCAGCCATTCGTAGTGGAGCTGCTTCGCGCAGAGCATTGCGACGCCCTCGCGACCCATCCGCTCGAGCCCGAACGCGTGGGCGTTCCCCGGCGAGGCGACCGCGTCCGCGACGCAGACGACCCGGTAGCCCCGGTCGAGCAGGCCGAGCGCCGAGTGGGCGACGCAGACGTCGGTCTCGAGGCCGGCGAGCACGATCGTGCCCCGTCCGATCGCCTCGACGGCGGGAAGGACGACCGGATCGTCGGCGAGACCGAACACCTCCTTCCTGAGCACGGGGGCGCCTGCCAGCGCCTCGCCGAGCGCCGGGTGACAGGGTCCCCACTGCTCGGGCGTCTCGACGGTGGCGACGATCGGCACGCCCGCGAAGCGCGCGCTCGTCGCGACGAACGCGATCCGTTCGAGGAGGCCGTCCCGCGCCTCGGCCTCGACACGATCGAGGAAACCCTCCTGGACGTCGATCACGACGAGCACGGACTCGGCCGCGTCGACGAGCCGTCCGCTCACGCCTCTCGACCCTGACCGGCGCGGTGGCACGGCACACGGCTCGTCTCGTGGCCCTCGACGGCGGCCCGCCGCGCCGCGGTCATCGCGAGGTCGTGCCGGCCGGTCGCCATCCGATCCCTTGTACCAGTCCCGCGGCCCTGCTACAACCGGGCGGCGGCGACCCGTTCCGGCTCAGGGTGACCGTCCGCTCTCGAGCGGCCCCCCGACCGCCAGCTCCGGCGCCTCGGCCGGCTCCTCCTCGACTCGCTCGTCCGAGAGCGGCCGGATCACCGACCAGCCGAGGAGCGCCGTTCCGGCGAGGCCTGCGAGCGCGACGCGGCTCGCGCCGAGCGCGCTGAGCCAACCCGTCTGCTGGTGGAGGATCCAGACGGTTCCGCTCCAGATGAGCAACGGCCCGAACGCCGAGGCGACCCGGCTGGCGAGGTTGAAGAAGCCGAAGAACTGCCCCCGCACGTCGGCCGGCGAGAGCCGGAGCATGAACACCCGGTCCGCGGTCCAGACGACGCCGAGGGCGATCCCGACCACGGGGCCGGCCACCCAGACCGTCCACGGCGTTCCGACGAGCGCCGACAGCAGAACGCCGCCTGCGAAGACCGGCAGCACGACGAGCAGCGGCCGCTTCGGCCCGTGCCACTCGACGAGGCGTCCGGCGGCGAGCGCCCCGCCCGCGGCCGCGAGCACGGCGATACCGACGACGAGGTTCTTCTCGCTCTCCGAGAAGCCTCCGAGGCGGGTCATGTAGACGGTCAGGAACGCGCTCAGCGTCGCGATCGCGTCCGCGTAGAGGAAGCGGCCGACGAGGAACCGGGCGACGCGACGGTGCCGCCTCACCTCGCGAACGCTGCGCAGGAACTGTGCGTAGGCGCCGCGTACGCCGAAGCGCCTCGCGCCGTGGGCGTGGGCTCGCTCGCGGACGAGGAACAGCGCAGGCAGGGCGAAGACGAGGTAGAAGAGGCCGGCGGGTGCGAAGGCGCGCTGCTTGCTTCCCTCCCCGACGAGCAGCTCGGCGACGAACAGCAGGCCGAAGATCGTCCCGGCGAACCCGAGCGCGACCGCCAGCCCCGAGACGCGTCCGCGGGCTTCGGCGGGCGCGACGTCCGCGAGCAGCGGGTCGTACTGGGCGAAGGCAAGCTGGCCGAACAGCACCGCCACGCCGGCGACGATCAGCGCCGGCAGGACGGTACCGCCGACCGGGAGAACCGTGAGCGCCGCGCACGCGCAGCACGCGACGATCGTGAAGGCGGCGAGGAAGGGCTTCCGCCGCCCGACCTGGTCGGCGAGCGCGCCCGCGAGCGGCATCGCCACCACGACGACGAGGACGACCGCGAACTGGGTGACCGTGACGTACCAGTCGGGCCGGTCGAGGTCGTTGATGATCCAGGTCGGGAAGAACCGGACCATCAGCAGGAAGGCAAAGATCGAGTACGCGAAGTCGTACACCGCCCACGAGAGCGGCGCCGGACGCCACATCGAGAAGGACCCTCCTCGCACCTGCACTAGCGTACGGCGTCACAAGCCGCCGTAGGCTTCGGTGCGTGCGAATCCAGTGGAGCGCTGCTGCTGCGCCGGCGGCGCTCCCGGAAGCCGGCGCCGCCCGAGTCACCGGAACTGCTCCGCTCGCGCGTGCGAGAGGCGGGGAGCGAAGACCCTCGCGGACCGGTCCGCGAGCTTCACGGCGGTCAGCGCATTCCCGGAGCGGTCA
>JBBILK010000162.1:3141-6666 GCA_037444965.1 Actinomycetota bacterium
GCTCGCCTGGCGCCGGTCCTCGCGGCTCTGCAGGCGGAGTGAGTGGTGGGCGCCCTGGGGCGCCCACCCGCTACGAGACGGTGACGACGTTCGCCGCCTCGGGCCCCTTCGTGCCCTGGCGGACCTCGAACTCGACCCGCGCCCCCTCCTCGAGGCTCTTGAAGCCCTCGCCGGCGATGGCGCTGAAGTGGACGAACACGTCCTTGCTGCCGTCGTCAGGGGCGATGAAGCCGTACCCCTTGGCATCGTTGAACCACTTCACGGTGCCGGTTGCCATCGAATCACACACCTCCCTTCCCACGATCGCGAACGGGACGGGAAGGCGCGTACAGCGCCGCCGGACCGCGCTCTCTCTGATCGAACGCGCCGAGTGTAGCAGGGCTCGGGCCGACACCGGGGTGAAGCCGCCGCTGTCAGCCCGCGGCGCCGAGCGCTCGGCGGACGAGCCGGTCCTGCTCGATCAGGTGCGCTGTCGGGTAGGCCTCGCTCGTCGAGGCCCGCCACGGGCGACCGGCATAGCTCAGGCGCACACTCTCGGGCAGCGAGTCCTCGAGGCGGTGGCGAAGCGAGCGGAAGGCGCCCATGTTCTGCGGCTCCTCCTGCACCCAGACGAGCTCCTCCAGGGCCGGGTAGGCGGCGAGGAGCGCCGCGTACGCCGGCACCGGGAACGGATAGAGCTGCTCGAGCCGGGCAACCGCGAGGCCCTGCGCCTCCGCGAAGGCCGGGTGGCCGACGATGTCGTAGTAGACCTTGCCGGTGCAGAGCAGGAGCCGCCGCACCGCCGGCCGCAGCTCGTCCGTCACGCGCGGGTCGTCGAAGATCGGTTGGAACGACCCGGAGGTCAGCTCCGCGAGCCGCGAGCTCGCCTGCCGCAGGCGGAGCAGGCTCTTCGGCGCGAACACGACGAGCGGGCGCGGGGTCGAGCCGAGCGCCTGGAGGCGAAGCAGGTGGAAGTACTGCGCCGGCGTCGAGCAGTTGGCGATCCGGATGTTCCCCTGCGCCGCGAGCTGGAGGAATCGCTCGACGCGCGCACTCGAGTGCTCGGGCCCGTTGCCCTCGTAGCCGTGCGGCAGGAGCAGGGTCAGCCGTGAGGTCTGCTCCCACTTGGCGAAGCCGGAGACGATGAACTGGTCGATCACCACCTGCGCGTTGTTGGCGAAGTCGCCGAACTGGGCCTCCCACAGCACGAGGCCCTGCGGAACGGCGACCGAATAGCCGTACTCGAAGGCGAGCGCCGCGTACTCGGAGAGCGGCGAGTTGAAGATCTCGAGCGAGGCCTTCGCACCGGGCAGACGCTGCAGCGGCACGGTCGCTGCTCCCGTCTCGACGTCGTGGAGGACGAGATGCCGGTGCGAGAACGTGCCGCGCTCCGTGTCCTGGCCGGTCAGCCGGACCGGAACGCCCTCCTCGACGAGGCTCGCGAAGGCGAGCGCCTCGCCGTGGCCCCAGTCGATGCCGCCCTCCGGCCCGAGCGCCTCCCGCCGGCGCTCGAGCTGCCGGGCAAGCTTCGGGTGGATGCGGAAGCCGTCGGGAACGGCGAGCAGCTCCTCGTTCAGCCGCCGCAGCACGTCCTCCGCGACCCCGGTGTCCTGTGGCGTCTGGCGAAGCCGCTCGAGGCGAGGTTCCTCCGGCAGCTCGAAGTGCGACGCCTTCAGCTCCTCGTGGGCAGACCGGAGACGCTGCTCGACCCCGGCGACGACCTCGAGATCCTCACCGGCGGCGAGGATCCCCTGCTCGACGAGGCTGGCGGCGTAGAGCTCCCGGACAGTCGGGTGGTGCTCGATCGCCCGCACCATCAGCGGCTGCGTGTACATCGGCTCGTCCTGCTCGTTGTGGCCGAAGCGGCGGTAGCCGACGAGGTCGACGACGACGTCGTGCTGGAAGCGCTCGCGGAATGCCATCGCGAGCCGGACCGCGGCGAGCGCCGCCTCCGGGTCGTCCGCGTTGACGTGGACGATCGGGCAGTCGAAGCCCTTGGCGAGATCGCTCGAGTAGCGGGTCGAGCGGCCCTCCTCGGGGTCGGTGGTGAACCCGATCTGGTTGTTCGCGATCAGGTGGAGCGTGCCGCCGGTCGCGTAGCCGTCGATCGCCTGCAGGTTGAACGTCTCGGCGACCACGCCCTGACCCGCGAAGGCGGCGTCGCCGTGGATCAGCACGGCGAGGGCGCGTGCCGGGTCGTGCTCGCCGGCCGGGGTCGCCTGGTCCGTCTGCAGCGCCCGCGTCACCCCCACCACGACCGGGTCGACCGCCTCGAGGTGGCTCGGGTTGGCGGCGAGCACGACGTCGATCGGGCCGGCGGCGGTCTCGCGGAGGCCCTCGGCGCCGAGGTGGTACTTGACGTCCCCGGTTCCCTCCTCGGGCTTGTGGGTGACCGCCTCGAGCACGCGCTCCCCCTCGAACTCGCGGAGGATCTGGTCGTACGGCCAGCCGACCGTGTGCGCCAGCACGTTGAGGCGACCGCGGTGCGCCATGCCGATCACGACCGTGCGCGCGCCGCCGGTAGCGGCAAGCTCCAGCACCTCGTCGAGCATCGGCACGATCACGTCGAGACCCTCGGCCGAGAACTGCTTCTGCCCGATGAATGCTCGGCGCAGGTAGTGCTCGAACCCCTCGGTCTCGGCGAGCCTCGCGAGCAGGCGCCGCCGCTCGTCCCGATCCAGCGGCCGGCGGTAGGCGGACGACTCGATCGCGTCGCGGAGCCAGACGCGCTGCTCGTGGCTCGAGATGTGCTCGAGCTCGTACGCGATCGTCCCGCAGTAGACGTCGCGCAGGTTGGGGAGCACCTCGGCGAGCGTCTCCCCCGGCACCGCCACACGCAGGACAGAGGCCGGGATCCGCCGCTGCAGCTCCGGGGTCAGCGGCGGGTGGAGGTTCTCCGGCTCGAGCGCCGGATCCCCGATCGGCTCGGCGCCCAGCGGGTCGAGCCGGGCCGCCAGGTGGCCGTGCATCCGGTACGCCTTGACGAGCGCCATCGCGGCCGCCACGCCGGCGAGGAGCTCCCCGGCGCCCGGAGCCGGCGGACCCGGCGCCGGGCGAGCCTCCGGCGGCGCGACGCGGCGCACGAAGAGCTCCGGGTAGAGCTCGCGCAGACGCTGCACGACCGGGTGCTCGACGACGACGCCGTCCTCGGCTCGCTCGAACAGCTCCCTCCACTCGGGCTCGACCTGGTCGGGCGAGGCGAGGTACCGGTCGAGGAGATCCCGGACGTAGCCGAGGTTGATCTCGTCGACGCGTTCAGCTGGCACTGGACCTTCCCGCGTACACCTTAGCCCCGCGACGTGAGCTCACCCGAGGATCACGCGCGAGACGACGCGCTGCGCGCGCGGCGGGACGTCGACCACCGAGATCTGGAGACCGGCCGCCCGGGCATCGTCGAGCAGCCGCCGCAGGGCAAGCGCACCGGAGAGGTCGATGCGACCCAGACCGTCGAGATGGACGACGAGGCTCGCCGCCTGCGGATGGTCGGCGAGGGTCTGCACGAAGGCGTCCTCGAGGATCTGGGCGTTCCCGAACCAGAGCACGCCC
>JBBILK010000163.1:0-6652 GCA_037444965.1 Actinomycetota bacterium
AGTTGATCTCGTGCTGCCCGGCCCACGCCTCGCCCTTCGAGAACTCGACCGGGATCCCGGCCCCGTGCATGCCGTTGCGGATCTGGCGGATCAGCGGCTCGTCGAACGTGGTCGCGAGCACGTGGTAGTCGAGGATGTAGCCGATCGACGGTGTCAGGTCGCGGTAACCCTTCGCGCGCGCCTCGGCGTACGACTCCTTCAGGAGGTAGAACTCGAGCTCCGAGCCGAACATCGGCGTCAACCCCAGCGCAGCCGCACGGTCGACCTGGGCCTTGAGCACCTGGCGCGGCGACTGGCGGACGGGCGTTCCGTCCTCCCAGTCGAGGTCGCAGAGGACGAGCGCCGTCGCCTCGAGCCAGGGCAGGCGCCGCAGCGTCCCGAGGTCGGGCACGGCGTGGAAGTCGCCGTATCCCTGCTCCCAGTTCGCGATCCGGTAGCCGGGCACCGGCTCCATCTCCATGTCGAGCGCGAGCAGGTAGTCGCAGGCCTCGACGCCGTGCTCGGCGACGTGCTCGACGAAGTACTCGCCGTGGACCCGCTTGCCCATCAGGCGGCCCTGCATGTCGGTGAACGCGGTCACGACCGTGTCGATCGAGCCGTTCTCGACGGCGGTGCGCAGCTGGTCGAGCGTCAGCATGGGCAGATCCTACGACGAGCGCGTCGAAGGGGTAGGGAGCGGCGGTGCTCTCGTCCGTCAGCTCGAGGCGTCGACGTCCCTGTCGTCGAGATGCGTGGTGCCGTACCCCTCCCGCTCGGGGTGTCCGTGCTTGCCGTGGGTGAGCGCGAACTCCTCCTCGGGCGAGAGGACGAGCTTGTGCCGCCCGACGAAGAAGAAGTACACGATCGCGATCGCGAACCAGATCGCGACGCCCACGACGCCGGGCCGGTAGTCGTCGCGGACGAAGAGCGCGATCAGCGAGGCGATCGCGATCAGCCCGGCGATCGCGGCTCCCCACTCCCCGACGGGGCTGCGGTAGGGCCGCTCGATGTGGGGGTACTTCCGCCGCAGGAGGATGAACGACACCATCTGCATGAAGTACGAGATGACGGCGCCGAAGACGGCCATCGACAAGAGCGCGGCGCTCAGGTTTCCTCCCAGCCAGCCGTTCTGACCCGCCTCGTAGAGGAGGTACGCGAGGCCGTAGCCGATCACGGCCCCGAGGACGAGCGCGACGTGCGGGGTCTGCCGGGTGGCGTGCGTGATCGAGAGCCAGTGCGGGTAGTACCCGGCCCGTGAGAGGGAGTAGATGTTCCGGCCGTACGCGAAGATGATCGTGTGGAAGCTGGCGACGAGGCCGGCGACCGCGATCAGGCCGAGCAGCGCCGCCGACGTGCCGCTTCCGAAGATCGTCTTCAGCCCGTCGAGCAGGGGCTCGCCCGAGGTCCTGATCCCCTCCGCGCCGGGCGCGATCGACGTGTTCAGGAAGAGGACGAGGAAGCCCGTGACGACGAGGGTGACGAGGCCCCAGATCGTGCCCTTGGGGATGTCCTTGTGCGGGTAGTGCGACTCCTCGGCGGCGAGGGGGAGCTCCTCGATGGCGAGGTAGAACCAGATCGCGAACGGGAGTGCGAGGAAGATGCCGTCCCCGCCCAGCGGGAACCAGGACGAGCCGCCGTCCTCCGGGGCGATGTTCAGCGCCCACTGGTCGAAGTCGACCTCCTTGATCGAGCCGATGAAGAAGATCGCCAGGATGAGGAGGGAGAGGAGGCAGATGAACACGGTGAAGCGGAAGGTCGCAGCCGCCCCGACGAGGTTCAGGCCGACGAAGATCACGTAGCAGATCAGCCACCAGACCGGCTGTGACGGCGTCGACCCGAACAGGTCGGTCGAGATCGACTGCATGTAGCTGCCGATGAAGGTGACGATCACCGCCGGCGTGACGACGTACTCGATGCTCTCGGCGACGCCGGTGATGAAGCCACCCCAGGGTCCCATCGCCGAGCGCCCGAAGGAGTAGGCGCCGCCGGTGTGTGGCAGCGCCGGCGACATCTCGGCGATCGAGTAGCAGAGCCCGAAGTACATGACGGTGATGATCCCGGTCGCGACCAGGAGCCCTCCGAAGCCGCCCGCGTCGAGGCCGAAGTTCCACCCGGAGAAGTCGCCCGAGATGACCGCGGCCACCCCGAGCGCCCAGAGCGACCAGACGCCGGCATGCCGCCTCAGGCCGCGCTTCTCGAAGTACTCCTCGCCGGCCTCCCGGTAGGTGACGGTCCCGACTCTGCGCGCCTCAGCCATCTCCCTCGTTCCCCCCTTCAGCGTGCTCGGAAAAAGGGAAGATCGTACGGGCTGGATGGCCTGCTGTCCAGATCCGTTCGCGCTATTCTCGATGGACGGCACGAGGCGACCCGAGGAGGTTCCGGTGACACGGGAGGAGCGGATCGTCCGCGACGAGCTCGTCGCGCTGGCGAGAGAGGAACGGGGCAGGCATCTGCTGCAGCTCGCCCTGAGGGGGATCCAGGAGTCGCGGCGCGGGCTCACCTTCGGCTGCTGGGTGAAGCGGGACGGCGGCGTCTCGGGCTGCCTCTTCCAGCACGCCTACTGGCAGGGGATCGAGGAGGGTGTCTTCGAGCCCGTGGCGCTGCCCGCGGCCGAGATCAGGGACTACGTCGGTGACGAGGACTTCGCGCTCGTCGTGGCGGCGATCCGCGCCTTCGACGCGTTGGGCAAACGCCGCTTCCTCCGCTGGCGGCGCGGCCGCTTCGGGCTGCCCGTCCGAAGGCTCGACGAGGAGCGGTGGCAGGCGACGATCGAGCGGCTCCTGATCGAGGCGCTCGCCGAACGAGACGGAGAGACGGGGGTGCGCGAGCTGCTCGAGCCGGAGCGCCCGACGCTCGGCGCGCGCGCGTAACGATTCGCCGCGGCCGGCCGTCTGAGCGCTGACAGCACCGAGGATTGGAGGCAGACGCATGCTCTTCACGAGGAGGCAGAAGCTCGAGCTCCCGGCCCGGGACGCGGCGCTTCCCGGCCGTTCGGAGTCGATGGCCGTGCCGGACCGCCACGACGTGCTCGGTACGCCGCTCGCGCCCCCGTTCCCCGACGGCCTCGAGCAGGCCGTGTTCGGCCTCGGGTGCTTCTGGGGCGCGGAGCGGAAGTTCTGGCAAGCGCCGGGGGTCTACACGACGGCCGTCGGCTACGCCGGCGGGCTGACGCCGAACCCGACCTACGCGGAGGTCTGCTCCGGACTGACCGGGCACGCCGAGGTCGTCCTCGTCGTGTTCGACCCGGCAGCGACGAGCTACGAGGAGCTGCTCAGGGTCTTCTGGGAGAGCCACGACCCGACGCAGGGGATGCGCCAGGGCAACGACGTCGGGACGCAGTACCGCTCGGCGATCTACGTGTACTCCGACGCGCAGCGGGCTGCGGCGGAAGCCTCGCGCGACCGCTTCCAGGAGGCGCTCGCTGCCGCCGGCTACGGGGAGATCACGACGGAGATCGCCGAGGCGGGGCCCTTCTACTACGCCGAGCCGTACCACCAGCAGTACCTGGCGAAGAACCCGTTCGGCTACTGCGGTCTCGGCGGCACAGGGGTGGCGTGCCCGGTCGGCGTCGGGACGGCCCAGGCCTGAGTCGGCTCGGATCGGTTTCACACCCGCGAGGAATCGATCGCTACCGTCGCTCGTGCGCGGCGGGTTGAAACCCCAGGGTGGGGTAGACGAGTGACAATCGTTCTGGCCGGCTCTCCGCCGGCTCCGGTTCGAGTCCGGCGCCCGCCGCGCTACACTCGTTGTGATTGTCACTCGTCTGCGGGATGGTTCCCGCTTCAACCGTGGAACGGCCCGCTCCGGCGGGCCGTTCGCGTGACAGGCTCCGCCTTCGCGAGCAAGATACGCGGCGTGGAGTTCGGGATCCTCGGGCCGCTCGAGGCCCGCGACGGTGACCGGGTCGTGCCGCTCGGTGGCCCGCGCCAGCGCGGCGTGCTCGCGATCCTGCTCACGCGCGCAGGCCGGGTCGTCCCAGCCGAGCAGCTCGTCGACGAGCTGTGGAGCTCCGAGCCGCCCGCGAGCGCGGCCGGAGTGCTGCAGACGTACGTCTCGAACCTGCGCAAGTCACTTGGCCGTGGCGCGATCGTCACCCGGGGGCCGGGCTACTCGGTCGCGCTCGAGCCCGGGCAGCTCGACCTGCACGAGTTCGAGCGCCTGACCACGATGGGCGCGAAGGCGCTCGCGGAGGGAAGCCCGGGCGAGGCGGCCGCAGCGTTCCGCGAGGCGCTCGACCTGTGGCGGGGGCCGGCCCTCGCGGATTTCGCCTACGAGCCTTTCGCGCAGGCCGAGATCGCCCGGCTCGAAGAGCTGCGACTGCTCGCGCTCGAGCGCCGCATCGACGCCGATCTCGCGTGTGGCCGGCACGCCGAGGTCGTCGGCGAGCTCGAGGGTCTTGCGGCCGAGCATCCGCTCCGTGAGCACCTCCACCGCCAGCTGATGCTGGCGCTCTACCGCTCGGGCCGGCAGGCCGAGGCGCTCGAGGCGTACCGCGCCGCCCGGGAAGCTCTCGTCGAGGGGCTCGGGATCGAGCCCGGTGCGGCGCTCCAGGAGCTCCAGCGCGCGATCCTCCGCCAGGATCCGGAGCTCCAGCCCACGGCTGCGACGAGTGCGCCGCGGGCGGACCGCTCGATTGTCGTCGCAACGGCTGACCCGTCGGCGATCGACAGGCTGCTCCAAGTCGCTGAGCCGCTCGCCCGCCGGCCGCCCCGCGAGCTGATCCTCGCGTGCCTTCTTCCGGAGAGCCGCGTCCTCGGCTCCGCCACGGCCGAGCTCCAGGCGCGCTGTGAGCTCCTCGCCGGGCGCGGCCTGCCGGCGCGTTTCGCCGCCTTCACCTCGCGGGTCCCCGGCGACGACCTCGTCCGGCTCGCGCTCGAGCAGGACGCCGACCTCGTTCTCCTCGAGGCGCCCGGAGCGCTGCTCTCCGAAGGCAACTTCGACGCCGACCTGGCCGCGCTGCTCCACCACGCCCCGTGCGACGTGGCCGTCGTCGCTTCGAGGCAGGTTCGCTCCGGGCTACCGGTCCTCATCCCCTTCGGCGGCGCCGAGCACGACTGGAGCGCGGTCGAGGTCGCCGCCTGGCTCGCCGGCTCGCTCGGCTCGCGGTTGACGCTCGCCGGGATCGAGGAGGACCTCGCGGCCGGCCGCCGGGACGCGAGCCGGCTGCTCGCCCGTGCCTCGCTGATCGTGCAGCAGGTGATCGGGATCACGGCCGACCCGCTGCTCGTTCCGGCTGGGGCGGAGGGGATCCTCGAGGCGAGCGCGGAGGCGGGTGTGCTCGTGCTCGGGCTCTCCCCTCGCTGGGCGGCGGAGGGTCTCGGTCAGGTGAGGCATGTCGTGATGCGGGACGCCCCCGTGACGGCGCTGCTCGTGCGCCGCGGCCTCCGCCCCGGCGGGATCGCCCCGCCTGCGAGCGAGACGCTCTTCACCTGGACGGTCGAGTCGGGGCGTGCCGGATAGCTTCGGTCAGCTCTCCTCGGCCCAGGGCGGCGGGTCGCCGGCGACGCAGGGCTGGCTGTCTCGTCCGAACGGCGGCGTGCCGGGGCCGAGCAGGCCGCCGAGGGTCAGGTCGACACCCTCGTAGACCTTCGTGAAGCCCTCCCAGCCGGCGCTGCCGTCGGGGAAGAAGCGCAGGGTCAGCACCTGCCCGTTCGTCACGAGCCCGCCGTTCTCGTCGACGCGCGCCGGCGCCCCGTACAGGATGTCCACCGCGACCTCGTGCAGCGCCTGCCGCAGGCGACGCTGGCCCTCGCCCGTGTCGCCGTCGACGAGCTCGAGCGCCTCGAGCAGCGCCTCGGTCTGGCTGTAGACGCTCGAGCCGGCGGCGTATGCCGCCGCATCGACCACGCCTGGGAAGGCGGCCTCGATCTCGGCATACCCGGGGTACGCGGGGAACTCGTGGGGCAGGAAGCTCGTCCCACCGCCGATCGCGCCCTCGAGCACTCGGCCGACTGTCTCGGGCGCCGGCGAGATGAGCGTGCCAGAGCCGGAGGCGAGGCGCTCGCCGAGGTGAGGCACCTGCGCGGCGAGCGCCGTCAGGAAGTCGATCCGGAGCTGCGGCTCGGCGTCGAGCGATACGTAGAACCCGTCCGCGTCCGGGAGCTCCCGGGCGATCGCACCGGCATCCTGCTCGTCCTGGTCGATCCACGTCGTGCTCGCGATGGTGCCGCCGAGGGAGCAGAACTCCGCGGTGAAGTAGGCGATGTCCTCGTAGTTCGTCGCTCGGTCTGTTCCGATCACGGCGACCGTGCGCCAGCCGCGCTCCTCGAACGCGTACGTACCGAGCCCCGCAACGAGCATGCCAGGGGTCGGGAACCAGCCGGTGAAGTTCTCGACCGGGCGGCGGAGGTCCTGGCCGCCGCCGCCGAACGTCACCTCCGGGTGGGCGCGAGCGTAGGCGAGCTGGTCGTCGAAGCTGATCACGGCGTCCACGTTCACGTCCTCGACCAAGCGACGAGTCTCCTCGAGCACGTCGCGCGTACCGCCGTCCGTGCAGGGCACGACGAGCTCGACCGGGCGACCGCCGATCTCGATCGGCGTCACACCTTCCGTCGGCTTCGTGCCGAGCGGCCGGGCGCCCCGCCGGAGAAACGGCCACTCGACGCCGGCGAAGAACCCCTGCTCCGCGGTGGCCCAGACGTCGGTCCGCGGGCAAGGCCAGGCGAAGCCGATC
>JBBILK010000164.1:0-6639 GCA_037444965.1 Actinomycetota bacterium
GCCCTGGCGCGCCGGCAGCTGCTTGCCCCAGCCCGCCTTCTCGGCGACGAGCTCTCCCGAGGCGGCGAACAGGAGCACGAGCAGGCGGGACGAGATCCGCTGCTGCAGCCAGGTGCCCGCGAGGCCGCCGAGGACGGCCGGCAGACCGATCATGGCCGCCTCGTCCCATTCCACCCGCCCCCGCAGCGTGTAGACGAGCGCACCGAACGCGGCGATGATCCCGATCGCGGCGAGCGACGTGCCCGTCGCCGGCTTCGGGTCGAACCCGAGCAGCACGATCAGCAGGGGAACGACGACGACCCCGCCGCCGACGCCGAACAGGGTCGAGAAGAGCCCGGCGACGAGCCCGATGCCCACGAGCACGGGAATGGTCAGCCTCGCCGCGGGCACGCCCGTATTCTAGGAACGGTGGACGCCGCTTCCCTCCTCGCTCCGCTCGCCGCGGAGCCGGGCCGGGCCGCGCTGCTCCTGGACGTCGACGGCACGCTCGCCCCGATCGTGCCCCGCCCGGAGCTCGCCCGGGTTCCCGACGAGGCGCGCGCCGAGCTCGCCCGGCTCGCGGGTCGCTACCGGCTGGTCGCGTGCCTGAGCGGCCGGCCCGGCGTGCAGGCCGCGGAGCTCGTCGGCGTCCCGGGGATCCGTTACGTCGGCAACCACGGCCTCGAGCTCGACCCGAGAGCCCGGCAGCTCGAGGCCGAGATCGCGCGCTTCCGCACGGCCATCGACGGTACCTGGCCGGTCGAGGACAAGGCCCTCTCGCTCTCCTTCCACTTCCGGCAGGTCACCGACGAGGCGGCCGCGCTCGCCGTGCTCGAGTCGATCGCCGCCAGCGCCGAGGACGCCGGCCTCGAGGCACGCTGGGGCCGCAAGGTGCTCGAGGTCAGACCGCGGAGCGCGGTCGACAAGGGCACCGCCGTACAGCTCCTCGTCCGGGAGGCGGCCGTCTCGTGCGCGCTCTACGCCGGTGACGACACGACCGACCTGGACGCCTTTCGCGGGCTCTCCGAGGCCGGCCTCGACTGCGCCGTGCGGATCGCGGTCGCCTCGCCGGAAGCCACGCCTGCGTTGCTCGAGACCGCCGATCTCGTGGTCGACGGGCCTGCCGAGCTGCTGGCCGTGCTGAGGACGCTCTAGCCGTGCACGTCGACGAGAGCCTGCTCGAGCCGCTCAGGCGCCGCTACGGCCGGCCGCTCGAGCTCGAGCTCGAGCTCGAGCTCTCCGCCGAGGAGCGCGACCTCGTCGTGCACAGCACGCGCAAGGGCCGCCACCACGACGTCACCTTCTTCGTCTTCTCGGGCGAGCGGCTCGCGCTGATCCGCAAGCCGCACTACCTGCCGGGGCTCTGGCGTCCGCCCGGCGGGGGACTCAAGCCGGGGGAGTCGTTCGAGGAGGGTACGCGCCGGGAGGCCTTCGAGGAGCTCGGCGTCCAGATCGAGCTTCGCCGCTACCTCGTCCGCACGTCGGCGGTCTTCACGCACCGCGGCACCGAGATCCCCTGGCAGACGCACGTCTTCGAGGCCACCACGGAGGCGGAGCAGCTCGCGCCCCTCGACACGCGGGAGATCTCCGCCGCCCGCTGGGGCACGCTCGCAGAGCTCGCAGGCCCGATCCGCGAACGCCTGCTCGAGACGGGCGGAGCCCTCTGGCGCTACCGGGTCGCCCTGCACGACGCGGCCGCCGAGGCGCTGACAGCGCCTACCGAGCAGCCTCCCGCCTGAGCACCGCCCACGCGTGCGCGACGTCCGCCTCGGTCGTGCGAGCGTTCCCGATCGCCAGCCTGAGCACGTAGCGCCCGTCGAGGCTCGTGTGCGAGAGGTACGTCTCGCCCGTCGCGTTGACCCTCGCGAGGAGGGCCTCGTTCGTCTCGTCGGAGCCCTCGCGACGGAAGCAGACGACCGAGAACGGATGCGGGGCGCAGAGCTCCCAGCCGTCCTCGGCCTCGACCCACGAGGCGAACAGCTGCCCGAGCCGGACGTGCTCCCGGATGAGTTCCTGCAGCCCCGCGCGGCCGTAGCAGCGGATCACCGCCCAGAGCTTGAGCGCGCGGAAGCGGCGGCCGAGCGCGGGCCCGTAGTCCATCAGGTTCGTCACGCTGTCCTCGCTCGTGCGCAGGTACTCCGGGACGAGGCTGAACGCGTCGCGGAACACGTCCGGGCGCCGCGTGAACAGGCAGGAGCAGTCGATCGGGGTGAACAGCCACTTGTGAGGGTTCATCACGAGCGAGTCCGCCCGGTCGCAGCCGGCGAGCGCCCAGCGGAACTCCTCGCAGACGGCCGCCGAGCCGGCGTAGGCGGCGTCGACGTGGAGCCAGGCGCCGTGCCGCTCGCAGAGCTCGGCAATCGCCGGGACCGGGTCGACGGACGTCGACGAGGTCGTCCCCACCGTGGCGACCACGGCGGCCACGCGGCCACGGTCGAGCAGCCCGGCGAGCGCGTCGGGCCGCATCCGGAACTCCGTGTCGACCGGCACCTTGCGGAGCTCGAGGTCGAGCAGCCGGCACGCCTTGTCGACCGACGAGTGAGCGTGCTCCGAGCAGAGCACCGCACAGTCAGGCCGGAGGTGGCGGGCGGCGGCGAGCGCGGCGAGCGTCGAGGTCGAGGCCGAGTCCTCGATGTGACCGTGGAAGCCCGACGGCAGGCCGATCAGCTGCCGCACCCAGTCGAGCGTGTGCTCCTCGAGCTCGGTCACGGCGGGCGACGTCCGCCAGAGCATCCCGTTCACGTTCAGCGCGGCCGTGAGCAGCTCGGCGAGGATCCCGGGCTCGGATCCCGTGATCGCGAAGTAGGCGAAGAAGCGCGGGTGGTTCCAGTGCGTGATGCCGGGGAGGACGATCTCGTCGAGGTCGCGCAGCACCGCCGCGAACGGCTCGCCGCGCTCCGGCGGCGCGGCAGGCAGGCGGGCGCGGATGTCACCCGGATCGACCTGTGCGAGCACGGGGAGCTCGCCGACCCGGTCGAGGTAGCGGGCAACCCACTCTCCGGTCGCGCCGAGGTCGGCGCGGAACGAGCTCACCGCTGCCTCACTCTCCTCGCCTCCGTCCAGGGTCGCGTGTTCACGACCTGTGCTTTCCCGAGCCACGCACGCCGGGCCTGGGCGACCGCGAGCTCGAGGTAGCCGAGCCCCTGCGGCGAGTGGGCGTCGCTCGAGACGACGATCCGCACGCCCGCAGCGGCCGCGGCGCGGGCGTGCGTGTCCTTCAGGTCGAGCCGGTCCGGCTGGCCGTTGATCTCGAGGCACGTGCCGGTCTCCGCGGCCCGTGCGAAGATCGCCTCGAGGTCGAGCTCGCACGGCGCCCGGCGGTTGAGCTTCCGGCCCGTGAGGTGGCCGATGCAGTCGACGTGCGGGTGCTCGATCGCCGCGAGCACGCGTCGCGTCAGCTCCTCGCCCGGATCGCGGAAGCCCGCGTGGATCGAGGCGACCACCCAGTCCCGCCGCCCGAGCTCCTCGTCGTCGAGGTCGAGCGAGCCGTCCGCGCGGATGTCGACCTCGACGCCGGACAGGACTCTCGGTCCGCTCACACGCGCGTTCAGCTCGGCGATCGCCTCCGCCTGGCGCTCGAGGCGCCCGTCCCTGAGCCGCTTCGCGTGGTCGCAGATCGCCAGGTACCGGTAGCCCCGGGCCGCGGCGGCCGCAACCATCTCCTCGAGGGTGGCTCGCCCGTCCGACCAGTCCGTGTGGACGTGCAGGTCGCCACGGACGTCTGCGAGCTCGAGCAGCTGCGGCAGCGTCCCGCCTCGTGCCGCCTCGAGCTCACCGGCGTTCTCGCGGAGCTCGGGCGGGATCCAGGCGTAGCCGAGGTAGGAGTAGAGCTCCTCCTCGGTCGTCATGGTCACGATCTCGCCCGTGGCTGCGACCTCTACGCCGTACTCCGAGACGGACAGCCCACGGCGAACGGCGTCCTCGCGGAGCGCGATGTTGTGTGCCTTCGAGCCCGTGAAGTGCTGGAGGAGGTTCCCGTAGCACTCCGGCGGCACGACCCGGAGATCGAAGCGGAGCCCGTCGTGCGTGACGACGGTTGCCTTCGTCTCGCCCTTCGCGACCACCTCCGCCACCCAGCGCCGGGAGACGAAGTGCTCGATCAGCGCGACCGCGTCGGTGGCGGTCGCGATCACGTCGAGGTCGTGCACGGTCTCGACGCGCCGGCGGACGCTGCCCGCGGCGGACACCCGGTCGGCGGCCGGGTGCTCGGCCAGCTCCCGCACGACGGCGTCGACGAAGGGGAGCACCTTCCCGAGCAACGCCCGGCCGGTCGCGATGCCCGGCTCGGCTCTCGCGGCGAGCCCACGCAGCACGTTCTCCTCGGTCTTCGCTCCGAGCCCGGGGAGCGCGCGGAGCCGGCCCTGCTCCGCGGCCGCCCGCAACCCGTCGACGTCGACGATCCCGAGCTCGAGCCACAGCCGGCGGGCGGTCTTCGGCCCGAGCCCGGGGACGTGCATCACCTCGGCGAGGCCAGGCGGGATCCGGTCGCGCAGCTTGGCGAGCGCTCGCAGATCTCCGGTCTCGGTCAGCTCGACGATCTTCGCCTCGATCGTGCCGCCGATCCCGGTGAGCCTCGTTGCTTCGTGGTCGAGCGCGAGCTGGGCGACCGGCACGGCCGACTCCCGGATCCGGGCGGCCGCCCGCCGGTACGCCTGCACGCGGAACACGTCCGCGCCGTCGAGCTCGAGCAGGTCGGCCAGGAGCTCGAACTTCTCCGCGAGCTCGGGGTTGCGCGGAAGGGTGCGTGCCATCCCCGCGATGATATGCGGATGGTCGTCGTCTGCCTGCCGACCTACAACGAGCGCGAGAACCTCGAGCCCATGGTGGAGGCGCTCGGCCGGGTCTTCGTCGACCACCGGCTGGACGGCCGCGTGCTCGTGATCGACGACAACTCCCCGGACGGGACCGGGGAGCTCGCCGACCGGCTCGCGGCGGAGCTGCCGTTCGTCTCGGTGCTCCACCGCCCCCGCAAGGAGGGGCTCGGCCCCGCCTACCTCGCCGGCTTCCGCCGTGCCCTCGAGCTCGGCGCCGAGCTCGTGGTCGAGATGGACTGCGACCTCTCCCACGACCCCGCCGACGTGCCCCGGCTCGTCGCCGCCGCCGAGATGGCCGACCTCGTGCTCGGCTCGCGCTACGTGCCGGGAGGGGGAACCCGCGACTGGGGTGTCTCGCGGCGGGCCGTGAGCCGCTTCGGCTCGCTCTACGCCCGCGCCTTCCTCGGCTCCCGCGTCCACGACCTGACCGGCGGCTTCAAGTGCTTCCGCAGGGCCGTCCTCGAGGAGCTGCTCGCCAGACCGGTCACCGCCAGGGGCTACGCGTTCCAGATCGAGCTGACGTACCTCGCGCTGCGAGCAGGCTTCCGGGTCGCCGAGATCCCGATCCTCTTTCGCGACCGCGAGGCCGGGCGCTCGAAGATGAGCACCCGGATCGCGCTCGAGGCCGCCTGGCGGGTGCCGGCCCTCCGGCTCGCCTCCCTGCGGGGGCGCAGGTGAGCGCGCGGCTATACTCGCCCGCGTGAGCAATCTGCCGGAAGTGACCGACGCGACCTTCGAGCAGGAGGTCCTTCGCTCGGACCGGCCGGTCGTGGTCGACTTCTGGGCGCCGTGGTGCGGACCGTGCCGGGTGATCGGCCCGATCCTCGACCAGCTCGCAGCCGAGCACTCGGACCGGGCCACGTTCGTCAAGTTGAACGTCGACGACAACCCGGCCACGGGGGCGCGCTACCACGTGCTCTCGATCCCGACGGTGATCCTGTTCGAGGGCGGCGAGCCGCGGGAGACGATCGTCGGAGCCCGCCCGCGCAGCTACTACGAGCAGGCCTGGGCGGCCTGGCTCCAGACCGCAGCCTAGAGCGACACGCGGCGACGTCTCACCGCGCTCCGGCGCGGAAGTGATCCCAGCCGGCGACGTCGAGCGGCACACCGCCGGCGAGGAGCCGCACGCCGGACCCCTCGACGCACCGCCCGACCACCGGGAAGCCGAGGCGCGCCGCGTCGGCCGCGGGAAGTGCCGCGAGCAGCTCGTAGTCCTCGCCCATCGTCCAGAACGGCTCCGGACCGACCTCTCCGATCCTCGCAGCCAGGGGCAGGCGCTCGAGCTCGAGCTCGAGCGCGCACCCGGAGCGCTCGGCGATGCGCAGCGCGTCGCTCGCGATCCCGTCGGACAGGTCGATCAGGGCGTGCGCGACCGGCGCGAGCACGCGGCCCGCGTCGAGCCGAAACGGCGGGCGGTTGTGCACCCGAACCAGCTCCGGGAAGCCGTCGAGGCCGCGCTCGAGCGCCGCCAGACCGGCCGCCGAGCCCCCGAGCGGACCGGTGACGACGAGCACGTCGCCCGGCCGGGCGCCGTCGCGCCCCGGAACGCGATCGCTGCTGCCAACCGCGGTCACGCTCAGGTAGACGCGATCGCTGCGTGCCGTGTCGCCGCCCTTGACCGGGACGCCCGTCTCGCGAATGCCCTCGTAGAGCGCGAAGACGTCGGCGGCGTCGGTGTCGGGCGGAACGGCGAGCGAGACGATCAGCGCCTCCGGCTCCGCGCCGGCTGCGGCGAGATCGCTGAGGTTGACGGCGGCCGCCTTGTAGCCGAGGTCCCTCCAGGCGGTCCACTCGAAACGGAAGTGCACGCCTTCGACGAGGGCGTCCTGGGTGACGACGAGACCGC
>JBBILK010000165.1:0-6616 GCA_037444965.1 Actinomycetota bacterium
CCGGTGACGGACGCCGACGCGCTCAGAGCTGCGCTGGCCGCGTGACGGCGATGGACCGGCGCGAGCGCAGGGAGATCCTCGGCCAGTGGGGCGTGCGCGACCCCGACCCGCGTGAGGAGGCAAGAGGGCGGGCGCTGCACGAGGAGATCGCCGGGAGCCCGCTCGCCGGCCGGCCGGTGGAGCTGCGGCGCCGCCACTTCCGCCAGGCGGTCGACTCCTACGTCGCCTCGCTCGGCGGGCCGCTCCCCTACATGCTGCGCCTGCGCGAGATCGAGCGCCGAACGCAGGACGCGGAGCGCGAGCTCGAGGCGCGCTGGCGCGAGCTGGCGGCGGACTGCGACGGCGACGAGGCGAGCTTCACGCGCCGCTGGCGCCGGGAGGCCGAGCGTTTCGACTTCGGCGAGGTGAACGAGCTGATCGACCGGCACAACCGCTGGTACCCGGTCGAGGCGCGCCTGGCGATGGACGTCAGGCGGCGCGACTACGTCCTCGTCGGCGGGAAGCCCTACGCTCGGCGCGACCTCGACGCGGCGTGGGTGCTCGAGCGCTTCCCGCCGGACCTGCGCGAAGCGTCTTCCTGACCTCGCTCAGGGCACGACGCGGCGCACGGTTCCGATCCGCTCCAGCCCGCGGTCGAAGGACGAGACCGCGCCGACGCCCGACGTCTCGGCGCACGCGACGAGGTACGCGTCGACGAAGGCGAGCTGCCAGCGCTCGTAGACCTCGACCGCCCGGAGGAGGAGCGGCCGGTCGACGACCTCGATCGGCGGGAAGCCGATGATCGCCCTGGCGAGCTCGGCGACGCGCTCGCGACCCACCTCGTAGAAGGACTCGAGGACGTAGACGGTCTCCGCGAGGACGAGATCGGTGAGCAGGAGTCGATCCGCACGCGAGAGGAATCCCGTTGCACGCGCGCCGAGTTCCGGCGGGTCACCCGTCAGATGGCGAACGACGAGTCCGTCACAGCGCTTGCGACAATGCCGGCGTGTCCGCCGACAAGGTCTACAGGCACGAGCTGAACCCGGTCGACTTCCTGCGCCGGAGCGCTGCTGTCTTCCCCGACCAGGTCGCCGTCGTCCACGGCGAGCGGCGGTCCACCTACCGGGAGCTCGAGGCGCGGGCGACACGGCTCGCGGCCGGGCTGCTGGCGGCCGGGCTCGAGCGGGGCGACCGCGTGGCCTTCCTCGCGCCGAACACGCCGGCGCTCCTCGAGGCTCACTTCGGCGTGCCGGCGGCCGGCGGCGTGCTCGTCGCCCTGAACACTCGCCTCGCCGGGCACGAGATCGCCTTCATCCTCGAGCACTCCGGGGCGCGCTTCCTGTTCGTCGACCACGAGCTCGAGCACCTCGTCGCCGGCCGGGACGCGATCCGGATCGACGACACCGGCGAGCCGGACGATCCGTACGAGCAGTTCCTCGCGTCGGGAGCGGGACAGGTCCCGCCCCTACAGGGACCTGAGGACGAGGAGGACGTGATCTCGCTCAACTACACGTCGGGTACGACCGGGCGCCAGAAGGGCGTGATGTACACCTACCGCGGGGCGTACCTGAACGCGCTCGGCGAGGTGATCGAGACGGGGATGCGCTACGGCACCGTCTACCTGTGGACGCTGCCGATGTTCCACTGCAACGGCTGGTGCTTCACCTGGGCGGTGACCGCGGTCGCGGGGACGCACCTCTGCCTGCGCAAGGTCGATCCTGACGCGATCTGGGACCTGCTCGAGCGGGAGGGCGTCACGCACTACAACGGGGCTCCGACCGTCCAGATCTCGCTCGTCAACCATCCCAAGGCCCGCCGCCTCCCGCGGCCCGTCACCGTCACCGTCGCCGGCGCGCCGCCCTCGCCCACGCTGCTCGCGCAGATGCGTGCGCTCAACCTGAATCCCGTGCACGTGTACGGGCTGACGGAGACCTACGGGCCGCACACGATCTGCGAGTGGCACGCGGAGTGGAGCGAACGACCGGAGGAGGAGCAGGCGCGACTGCTCGCCCGCCAGGGCGTCGCGTACCTGACCGCGCTCGACGTGCGCGTCGTCGACGGGGAGCTGACGGACGTCCCGGCGGACGCGGCGACGCTCGGTGAGGTCGTGATGCGCGGGAACAACGTCATGAAGGGCTACTTCGGGCAGCCGGACGCCACAGAGGAGTCGTTCCGCGGCGGCTGGTTCCACTCCGGCGATCTTGCCGTCCGGCATCCGGACGGCTACGTCGAGCTTCGCGACCGGGCGAAGGACATCGTCATCTCGGGCGGGGAGAACATCTCGACGATCGAGGTCGAGCAGGCGATCGTCAAGCACCCGGCGGTGCTCGAGTGCGCGGTGATCGCGATTCCCGACGAGAAGTGGGGCGAGCGGCCGAAGGCGTTCGTGACGCTGAAGGCGGACGCCGTCCTCGGCGAGCGTGAGCTGATCGACTTCTGCCGCGAGCACCTCGCCCACTTCAAGTGCCCGGCCGCGGTCGAGTTCGGCGAGCTGCCGAAGACCTCGACGGGGAAGATCCAGAAGTACGTGCTGCGCGAGCGGGAGTGGGCCGGCCGCGAGAAGCGGATCGGGTAGCGAGCCGGCGCTAGGCCTCGGAGAACGAGGGCAGCAGCGCGAGGATCTCCTCGTCCCGGAGGACGTGGTTCGAGGCCTTCGCGGCGGCGAGGATCCGCTCGACCGTGTCCGCGTCCGCCTCGAGGCCGTGGCGATCGAGCCAGGCGAGCACGTTCGCCTGCCCGCTCATGGGGCCGACCGTGATCAGCTGCTCCTTCCCGCACTCGGCGGCCGGGACGCTCGAGTAGACGCGGTCGGCGAGCCAGGCGTCGCCGCGGCGCATCGCCTTCAGCACCGCGGCGGCGTGGACCCCGCTCGACGTGTTGAACGCATCCTTGCCGACCACCGGGTAGCCGGCGGGGATCTCGACGCCCGTCGCCTCCGAGACCGCCTGGCAGTAGGCGGGCAGACCTCGAAGGTCGCGGTCGATCCAGCCGAGCAGCTTCAGGTTGACGAGTAGCAGCTCCATCGGGGTGTTGCCCACCCGCTCGCCGATGCCGAGGCCGCAGCCGTGCGCGCGGTCCGCGCCCTCGGAGAGCGCGACGAGCGAGTTGATCAGGTCGAGCCCGCGGTCGCGATGCCCGTGCCAGTCGATCGAGACGGGCTCGCCGGTCGCCTCCACGACGCCGCGCATGAAGCGGACGAGGTTGCGTACCCCCCACGGGGTTGCGTGCCCGACCGTGTCGCAGAGGTTGATCCGGCGCGCGCCGCACTCGATTGCCGTCGTGTAGAGGGCGCGCAGGTGCTCCGGGCGGGCGCGGGTCGTGTCCTCGGTGACGAACATCACCTCCATGCCCAGGCTGCGGGCGAGGCCGACGGCCGCCTCGGTCGTCCGCAGGAGGAAGTCGAGGTCCCACCCCTCGACGTACTGGCGGATCGGGCTCGAGCCGATGAAGACGCAGGCGGTGACCGCGACCCCTGAGCGCTGCTGGGCCTCGGCGATCGGCTGGATGTCGGCCGGTGTCGTCCGGCCCGCGCAGCCCGGGTCGATGCGAAGGCCGCACTTCCCGATCTCCTCGAGCATCGCGATCGTGTCGGCGAGCGCCTGCGGCCCGGCCCCGGGGTAGCTGATCACGGCCTTCTCGATCCCGAGCTCCTCCATGTGGTGGAGGAGCTCGAGCTTCTGCCCGATCGGCGGCGTCCGGACCGACGGGCTCTGCAAGCCGTCGCGCAGCGTCTCGTCGAGCAGCTCGGGCGTGCCCGAGCGCGGAGCGGGGACCTCGTCGAGGAGGTTCCAGTCGTGGATCAGGACCTGCTCCTCGGCCTGCTCCTGCGACCCGTTCGGCTCCTTGGTCACGGTTACCTCCCGGTTTGACTGGCCGGTCATCCTGAGGATCGCCGCGTGTGCGAAGGCCCACAATCCGGCGCCGGCCTCATTTCCGTGATGCGGATGCATCACGGGCTCGGGGTGCGTCAGCCCTTCGGTCTCAGGTCGACGATGCGCTGCGCCTTCCCGAGCGACCGCTCGAGAATCTCGGGCTCGACGACGTCGACGGCGACGGTCACGCCGATCAGGTCCTTGACGAGCCGCGCGAGCCGCTTGCCGGCATCGAGCCGCTCCTCCGAGCCGGCGTTCTGAGGGCGCGCCTCGACCCGGACGGTCATCTCGTCGAGCCGGTGCGGACGGGCCAACACGAGCTGGTAGTGGGGAGAGAGATCCGGCGTTCGCAGGATCAGCTCCTCGATCTGGGTGGGGAAGAGGTTGACGCCGCGCAGGATGATCATGTCGTCCGTACGGCCCGACACCCGCTCCATCCGTCGCATCGACCGGGCCGTGCCGGGCAGGAGCCGCGTGATGTCGCGTGTCCGGTAGCGGATGACGGGCATGGCTTCCTTCGTCAGGGTCGTGAACACGATCTCCCCCCGCTCGCCCTCCGGGATCGTCTCGCCCGTTGCCGGGTCGATGACCTCCGGGTAGAAGTGGTCCTCCCAGATGTGCGGCCCGTCCTTCGTCTCGGCGCACTCGGCGGCCACCCCGGGCCCGATCACCTCCGACAGCCCGTAGTTGTCGACGGCGTGGATGCACAGCCGGTCCTCCAGCTCGCGGCGCATGTCCTCCGTCCACGGCTCGGCGCCGAAGGTGCCGACCTCGAGAGATGTCTTCGCGGGGTCGATGCCCTGGCGCTCGAGCTCGTCGAGGATGACGAGCATGTACGAGGGTGTCGCCGCGATGATGTCGGGCTCGAAGTCGACGATGAGCTGCGCCTGGCGCTCGGTCATCCCACCCGAGACCGGAACGACGGTGCAGCCGAGCCGCTCGGCGCCGTAGTGGAAGCCGAGGCCGCCGGTGAAGAGTCCGTAGCCGTACGAGATCTGGATCAGGTCGCCGGGCCGCCCGCCCGCCGCCCGGATCGACCGCGCGACCACCTCTGCCCAGGTCTCGAGATCACGGCGCGTGTAGCCGACGACCGTGGGCCGCCCGGTCGTGCCGCTCGAGGCGTGGATCCGGGCCAGTTGCGAGCGGGGAACGGCGAGCAGGCCGAAGGGGTAGGCGTTCCACAGGTCCTGCTTCGTCGTGAAGGGGAAGCGGCGCAGATCCTCGAGGCTGCGGCAGTCGTCCGGGTGGACGCCCGCTTCGTCGAAGGCGCGCCGGTAGAACGGCACGTTGGCGTACGCGTGCCGCAGCGTCCACTGCAGCCGCTCGAGCTGGAGCGCGGCCAGCTCGTCGCGAGACGCGGTCTCGATCGGGTCGAGGTCGCGGGGCGGAAGGGAGAGGTCGCGCACGGCGGCTCCGGTCAGGGCATGCGCCGTCTAGCGCCGAAGGGCGTCACGCTCCAAGGCTGGCCCGGGCCGGGCGGAAGGTCAATCCGCCCGCTTCATCATCTGGCTGATGCAATCGCGCCAGTCAGGGCGCAGTCAGGCGGGCTCGCCGCGGGCGTCGAGTCTGACCAACCACTCACGCAGGAAGACGTCCGCGACGAGGTAGTTGCCGGCCTCGAGCTCGACGAGCTCGCGCTCGACGAGCCGCCCGATGGAGCTCTGGACGCTGCCGGGCGAGCCGAGCTTGTGCCGTCGGCGGTAGCCCTCTGCGTAGATCGGGCCTGGCTCGACGGCGAGCGCGATCAGCAGGCTCCGCTGACGGGGTGAGAGCTCCTCCCAGACCGAGACGTACCGAGCACTCTCGGCGGCGAGCAGATCGGCGAGCGCACGACGGACGAGCGGAACCGAGACGTCCAGGTCCTCGGCCCGTGCCCGAGACCACGCGAACGAGCAGAGCTCCTGCGTCTCGTAGGGGCGACCGGCCGTCAGCGAGAGGATCTCGTCGACTGCCTCGTCGCGGATTCGAGTGCTCGCGATCTCGAAGCGGTCACGGATGTACGCGGTGAAGTCATCCACTGCGATCGGACCGAGCGCCAACGGCTTGGCGGCCCGGTAGAGCTGTCCTCCGTGCTCCATGAACAGGCGGCTCATCAGATGACGCTTCGAGCCGAGGAAGACGTGGGACACGTCGTCCTGGGCCTGCGCGACGGAGCGGACGAGCGCGGGGAGCTCGGGATCGATCGAGACGATTTCCTGGAACTCGTCGATCACTAGCGCAGCGCGTCGCTTGCGATCGCGGGCGACACGGCCCGCGATCCCGAGCAGACCCTCGATCACCTTGTCCGCGTCCCGAGGCTGTGGGAACGACGTGAACTCGAGAGCCGGCCGTCCATCCTCCGTGAGCGTGATCCGGGGAGAAATCGGCAGGCTCGCGAAGAACGATCCCGCCTTCCTGATCGCCCGTTCGACCGGCGCAACGAGGCCGTCGTAGACGGCCTGGGCAAGGTGGTCGGCGAGACGCTCCTTCGTGGGACAGCGGAACAGGTCGAGGTACGCGACGAGTACTCCCTCCTCGCGCAGCTCCTCGATCGCCCGCTCGACGAGCGACGTCTTCCCGAACCTCCGAGGCGAGACGACCACGACGTTCTGACCGCCTCGAACGTCCGCGAGCAACCGGTCGAGCTCCGCCTTCCGATCGGTGAAGTGCTCTCCCCGGGCGATGCCGCCGTACCGGAATGGATTCTCGGCGAGACGCTCTTGCACGAACTGATTATAGCGTTTGCCGTTATGGTGAACCCAATAACGACGGTCACCGAGTGCGAT
>JBBILK010000166.1:0-6593 GCA_037444965.1 Actinomycetota bacterium
GGAGCGGGAGCTCGACGGAGCGCTCGCCGCCGCGAGGTCGGCGCCGTTCCCGACACCCGACCCGTCCGTCAGCGCCTACAGGGAGATCTGACGTGGCCGAGCTCAGCTTCCGTGAGGCCGTTCGCGACGCGCTCGCCGAGGAGCTCGAGCGCGACGAGCGGGTCTTCGTGATGGGCGAGGACGTCGAGCCGGGCGGCGTCTTCAACTGCACGCCCGGCCTGGTCGAGCGCTTCGGGCGAGACCGCGTCCTCGACACGCCGATCTCGGAGCTCGCGTTCACCGGCGCCGCCTTCGGGGCGGCCGTCAAGGGCATGCGCCCCGTGGTCGAGATCATGTTCGGCGACTTCCTCGGGCTCGTCATCGACACGCTCGTCAACCAGGCCTCGAAGTACTGGTACCTCTCGAACGGGCAGGCGTCCGTGCCGCTGGTGGTGCGGAGCGCCGTCGGTTCCGGCGCGCGGTTCGGCGCCTGCCACTCGCAGACGCCGACCGGCTGGTTCCTCGGCGAGCCCGGTCTGAAGCTCGTCGCGCCCGCGACGCCCGCCGACGCGAAGGGCCTCCTGAAGTCCGCGATCCGGGACGAGAACCCGGTGATCGTGTTCGAGCACAAGGGGCTCTACGGGCGCAAAGGGGAGGTGCCCGACGGCGAGGCCGCGGTCGTCCCGATCGGCGAGGCGACCGTCCGGCGAGCCGGCTCCGACGTGACGATCGTCGCCGCGATGGCGATGGTCGACACGTCGCTCGCGGCCGCCGACGAGCTCGCGGCGCAGGGCGTCGACGCCGAGGTGGTCGACCTGCGCACGCTGCGGCCGCTCGACATCGACACGATCGCCGAGTCGGCGGAGAAGACGGGTCGCCTCCTCGTCGTCGAGGAGGGCCCTCCGACCGGCGGCTACGCCTCGGACGTGATCTCGTTCGTGGTCGAGGAGATCGGGCCGATCCACGCCCGCCGCGTCTCGATGCCGGACGTGCCGATCCCGTTCGCCGCGCCGCTCGAGGACTGGGCGCGACCGAGCATCGAGCAGGTCGTCGCGGCGGCGCGCTCGCTCACGCGCTGACCGCAGGTCAGAGCGCCAGGAAGCCGCCGTCGACGACCACAGCCTCGCCGGTCACGAACGAGGCGGCGGGGGAGGCGAGGAAGGCCACGGCCGCTGCGACCTCTTCCGGCCGTCCCATCCTGCCGATCGGCTGGGCCGCGTGCGCCTCGCGCTCGGCCTCGACGGGGTCGCCGGCCGCCTCGATGTAGTCGCGGCTCATCTGCGTGTCGATGATCCCGGGGCAGACGCAGTTCGCCCGGATCCCGCGGTCGGCGTACTCCGTCGCGATCGTCCGCGTCAGGTTGATCAGCCCGGCCTTCGCGGCGTTGTAGCCGCAGTTCCCCGGCCAGGCGACGACCCCGGCGACCGAGGAGACGTTCACGATCACGCCCGAGCCGCGGGCGAGGAAGTGCGGCAGTGCGGCGCGCGCGATCACGAACGGCGCCGTCAGGTGGATCGCGAGCATCCGGTCCCAGAGGCCGTCGTCGACGTCGGGCAGGTAGGTCGGACGGAGGACGTCGATGCCCGCGTTGCAGACGAGCACCTCGAGGTCGCCGAGAGCCTCGAGCGCGCGCTCGACGAGCTCCGCCGCCTGCTGCCGATCCATCAGGTCGGCGCGGAGCACCGGCGCCTTCCGGCCGAGCCCGCGCAGCTCGTCCGCGAGCCGCTCGGCGTTCGCGACGCGGGTATGCGCGTGGAGCGCGACGTCCCGGCCCTGGCCGGCGAGCAGCCTCGCGACGGCGCCGCCGATGCCGCCGGAGGCGCCCGTGACGAGCGCGGGGCCGCTCTCCGTCATGCCGGGGGAGCCGCGGTCGAGCCGCGCTCGACGAGCACCGGGGGCGTGCGCACGACGACGCTCGCCGCGCGCGAGCCGGAGATCGTGCGGAGCAGGCAGTCGACGCCGCGCTCGGCCATCTCCCGCAGCGGCATGCGCACCGTGGTGAGGGGTGGATCGAGGTAGCCGGCGATCGGCGAGTCGTTGTACGACATCACCGACAGCTCCTCCGGCAGCCGGAGGCCGCTCTGGTGCGCGGCTGCGAGCGCGGGCACGGCGGCGGTCGGGCTCCAGACCACGATCGCCGTCGGGCGCGGGGTCTCCGCGAGCAGCTCGCTCGTCGCCCGGAAGACGTTCTCCTCGTCGGGCGGCGAGCGCCTGATCAGTCGTGGCTCGGGCGTCAGACCGGCGGTGCGCATCCCGGCCCGGAACCCGGCGAGGCGGCGGCGCACCGGCTCGGCCGACGTCTCGCCGGCGACGTAGCCGATCCTCGTGTGCCCGAGCGCGGCCAGATGGGCGACGGCTGTCGCAACCCCGCGGCTGTCGTCGACGCTGGCGCTCAGGCCCACCCCGGGCAGCCGCCGGTTCAGGACGACGAACGGCAGCCCCTCCTCGTTCAGCTCCCGCACGAAGTCGTCCGTGACGAGGATGCTCGCGATCAGGAGGCCATCGACGCGGCGCTCCGAGAGCAGGCGGTGGTACGCCTCGCCGCGCTCCACGAAGTCCGCCGTGTCCGCGATCAGCACCACGTAGCCGGCCGCGGCTGCCACCCGCTCGACGGCGATCAGGATCTCGGCGATCTCGTAGTAGTACGCCAGGTTGGCAATGATCCCGAGCGTCGTCGTCCGGCGGAGCTTGAGGCCGCGTGCGAGCGCGTTCGGCCGGTAGTTGAGCGTCCGCGCAGCCGCGAGGATCCGCTCCCTCGTCTCGGGACGGATCGACACGGTCGGGTCGCCGTTCAGGACCCGTGAGGCGATCGAGGTGCCGACGCCCGCGGCCCGCGCGACGTCCGCGAGCCGGACGGCCTTCGCGGTCGCTCTCACGCCGTTACCCCAGGTCGAGCCCGGTCAGAACGGAAGCCCCTCCGCCGCGTGCAGGTGGAAGGCCTTGCGCACGGTCTCGTGCACCTGCCACTGCGTCTTCGTGCCCTCGGGGAAGAAGACGACGTCGCCGGCCTGGATCTCGATCGGCTCGCCGCCCTCGGGCGTCACGGTCACGCGCCCGGCGACGAGCGTCGCGGTCTCGTCCGTGTGGACCCAGTTGAACGTGCCGGGGGTGCACTCCCAGATCCCGTTCGCCTGCTTCCCGTCCGCCGAGCGCCAGAGGAGGACGGCGCTCGCCTGCGGATCTCCCTCGAGCACCCACTCCGCGGGGATCGGCATCGGCTCGAGCCTCGCCTCGCTCACCCGCTGCGTGACCGCCGCCTGCGCCTGTGTGCTCATGACGTACTCCTTTCTGCGGAGGCAGCTACCGAAGCAGGTCCTTCGGAAGCCCGATGCGGTTGAACTCGTTCGCCGCGGCCTCCGCGTGGCGGCGCCCGTTCTTCAGCGAGACAATGTGGTGGCCGGGCAGGAGCGCGTCGTACTCGAGCGCCGCGATCTTGTTGCAGGACGCGGCGTACTCCTGCACGTTCGAGTCCTTCACGTTCTGGAGGATGATCGCCCCGCCCCAGAAGACGCAGTCGGACGAGAAGAGGTAGGAGCGATCCCGCCCGTCCATGCGGACGCAGTAGTGGCCCATGCAGTGGCCGGGAGTCGAGACCAGCTCGAGCTCGAGCTCGCCGACCTCGATGCGCGTGCCGTCGGTGAACTCCGCGTCGACCTCGCAGGGCTCCCACTCGTAGTCGGCCGGGTAGAAGCCGAACTGCTTCGCCCAGGTGAGGCCGATCTGGTCGGCGTCCGCGACGCGGATGTACGGGGCGGGCTCCACGCCCGCCCAGACCCTGGCGCCCGTGGCCCGCTTCATCGCGGCCGCACCGCCGACGTGGTCGGCGTGGTAGTGGGTGATCACGATCGTCGAGATGTCGGCCGGGTCGAACCCGTCCTCCTTGATCAGGCCGAGGATCTCGTCGGTTCCCGGCCCGAAGCCGGCGTCGATCAGGGCGAGCTCGCTGCCACCGTCGACGAGGTAGGTGTGGCAGTCGAGGCGGTGCGTGAGGTTGAACCCGTAGTCGCCGCCGCCGACGAGGTGGACATCGCGTGTGAGCTTCATTCAGGTCTCCGGAACGGTGTAGGCGTGGGCAGTGAGACCGCCGTCGATCACGAGGTTCACCCCCGTGATGTAGGCGGCGTCGTCCGAGGCGAGGAACGAGAAGGCGGCGGCCATGTCCTCCGGGCTGCCGAGCCTGCCCATCGGAACGACCGGGAACCCCTCGCGGCGCCACTTCTCCATCAGCTCCTCCCCGACGAGGTCGACCGACTGCTGCGTGTCGCTCGGCCCGGGGCTGATGCAGTTGACCCGGATGCCGTGACCCACGAGCTCGAGCGCCATCGTCTTGACGAGGTTCGCCGTCCCGGCCTTGGCGGCGTTGTAGTGCGAGAATTCGGGCGAGCCGCCGAGCGAGGAGATCGAGGACGTGTAGAGGATCACGCCGCCGCGGCCGGCCTCGACCATCGCCCTCGCCGCCCGCTGCCCGATCACGAACGAGGCGGTCAGGTTGACCGCGAGCACCTTGAGCCACGACTCGTCCTTCAGCTCGAGGAACGGCTCCTGCGTCCACGCGGCGGCGTTCGAGATCACCACGTCGAGCCGGCCGGCGTCCTCGTACGCCTCGCGCACCGCGCGGTCGCATTCGGCCACCTCCGCCAGCTCGGCCCTGATCGTGCCGGCGACCGCGCCGCGGTCCTCGATCTCGGCGGCGACACGCTCGAGGCGATCCTCGAAGTGGTCGACGAGGTACACGCGCTCGGCGCCCTCGGCGGCGAAGCGAAGCGCAGCGGCCCGCCCGATCCCGCTGCCCGCCCCGGTGACGAGAACGACCTTCCCGAGATGTCGGCTGGGATCCACGGCGTCAGGCTAGGCGGGAAAACGTTTTTCCTCGGGGTCGATCTTCGCGCCGCAGGTTGGTACTGTCAAGCTTCCCGAGGACCCGGATGCCCCTGCTCGACGTCGACGACCTGCGAACCTCCTTCTTCACGAGGCGGGGCGTCGTCCGCGCGGTCGACGGCGTGAGCTTCTCCGTCTCGCGCGGGAAGACGCTCGGTATCGTCGGCGAGTCCGGCTGCGGGAAATCGGTCACTGCGCTGTCGCTGATCGGTCTCGTGCCCTCCCCGCCGGCGAGGATCGTGGGCGGTCGGATCCTGTTCGAGGGCCGCGAGCTGACATCGCTCTCGGAGCGCGAGCTCGAGGACGTCCGGGGGCGCGAGATCGCGATGATCTTCCAGGACCCGATGACCTCGCTGAATCCGACGGTCACGATCGGGGGGCAGATCACGGAGACGATCTGCCGCCATCTCGACCTGACGAGAGCCGAGGCGCGCCGGCGAGCGGTGGAGCTGCTCGAGGAGGTGCGGATCCCGAGAGCGGCCGAGCGCGTCGACGACTACCCGCACCTCCTGTCGGGAGGCATGCGGCAGCGGGTCATGATCGCGGCCGCCCTCTCGGCCCGGCCGAAGCTGCTGATCGCCGACGAGCCGACGACGGCGCTCGACGTCACGATCCAGGCCCAGATCCTCGACCTGATCGAAGATCTGATCGCCGAGCGCGGGATGGCGCTGATCCTGATCTCGCACGATCTCGGCGTCATCGCCGAGTCGGTCAACCGCGTCATGGTCATGTATGGCGGCCGGGTGGTCGAGCGCGGCCCGGTCGAGGCCGTCTTCGCCGACCTGGCGCATCCTTACACCCAGGGCCTGTTCGCCGCCGTTCCGAAGCTGGGCCAGGGACGGGCTGGCGGCCACACCGGACGGTTGGCCACCATCCCGGGCACCGTGCCGGAGCTTGCCGATCTGGCCGGCGGCTGCAGCTTCGCCGATCGCTGTCGGCTGGCCATCGACGCCTGCCGGATGGCCCCGCCACCGCTGATCGCGATCAATGGCGCGGCCGCGCACGACGCCGCCTGCATCCGCCTGGACGAGGCGCGTCGGAGCCGGCCATGAATGAATCCGTCCTGTCGGTCGACAAACTGGTCCGGCATTACACGCTGCCGCGCGAGAGCCTGCTGGCCGCGCCCGGAAAGGTCTATGCCGTGAACGGCGTCAGCTTTCGCATCGGACGCGGCCGGAGTCTGGGCGTGGTGGGCGAATCCGGATGCGGCAAGTCGACCTTGGCGCGAACCGTTATGGCCCTCGAACCGCCGACTGCCGGCAGCGTTCGCGTGCTGGGGCGGGACCTCGGTTCATTGGCGCCGGCCGAGCTCCGCCGGATGCGCCGACACTTTCAAATGGTGTTCCAGGACCCGTTCGGATCGCTGGACCCCCGGCACACCGTCGCACGGATCGTCGCTGAACCCCTGGAGGCGCTGGAGCATGTCGATGCGGCAACCCGCAAAATGCGCGTTGCCGAAACCCTGGCGTCGGTCGGGTTGCGCAGCAGCGACCTCGACAAGTACCCGCACGAATTCTCAGGCGGCCAGCGCCAGCGCATTGCGATCGCCCGCGCCCTGATCACGCGGCCGGAATTGATCGTCGCGGACGAACCTGTTTCGGCGCTTGACGTATCGGTCCAGGCTCAGGTGCTGAACCTGCTGCAGGATCTGCAGGAGAAATTCGGCGTGGCCTACATGCTGATCAGTCACGATCTCGCGGTCGTCGAATATGTCTGCGACGATGTGGCGGTGATGT
>JBBILK010000167.1:0-3407 GCA_037444965.1 Actinomycetota bacterium
GACGATCATGACCGACCCGGACTGGGCAGACGCGACCTACATCGAGCCGCTCGACGCGGACGCGCTGACGCAGGTCGTCGAGCGAGAGCGGCCCGACGCTCTCCTGCCGACGCTCGGGGGGCAGACCGCGCTCAACCTCGCTGTCGAGCTCGCCGAGGCGGGCGTCCTGGAACGCTTCGGCGTCGAGCTGATCGGCGCCGACCTCGAGGCGATCCGGCGCGCCGAGGACCGGCTCGCGTTTCGCGAGGCGATGAAGGCCGCCGGGCTCGCCGTTCCCGAGAGCGTCGTCGTCGGCAGCCTGGACGAGCTGCCGCAGGGGTTCGCTCCCGCTGTCGTCCGGCCGGCGTTCACGCTGGGAGGAATGGGGGGCGGTCTCGCGCGAACGGAGGAGGAGCTGCGGGCGCGGGCCGCGCACGGTCTCGAGACGAGCCCGATCCACCAGGTGCTCGTCGAGCGCTCGGTGGAGGGCTGGCAGGAGTTCGAGCTCGAGGTGATGGCCGACCGGGCCGGCAACTGCGTCGTCATCTGCTCGATCGAGAACCTCGACCCGATGGGCGTCCACACCGGCGACTCGTGGACGGTCGCGCCGCAGCAGACGCTCTCCGACCCGGAGTACCAGCGCCTGCGCGAGGCGGCCTTCGCCTGCGCCCGGACGGTCGGGGTCGCGACGGGCGGCGCGAACGTGCAGTTCGCGTACGAGCCGTCGACCGGCGAGCTCGTCCTGATCGAGATGAACCCGCGCGTCTCGCGCTCGTCGGCGCTCGCCTCGAAGGCGACCGGCTTCCCGATCGCGAAGCTCGCCGCGCTGCTCGCGGTCGGCTACACGCTCGACGAGCTGCCGAACGACATCACCGGCAAGTCGAGCGCGGCCTTCGAGCCGGCGCTCGACTACGTCGCCGTGAAGGCGCCCCGCTTCGACTTCGCGAAGTTCCCGGGCGCCCGGGCCGTCCTCGGCACCGAGATGCGCGCCGTCGGCGAGGCGCTCGGCCTCGGGCGCACCTTCCCGGAGGCGTTCCTGAAGGCGCTCGAGGGACGCGAGGACGACGGCGAGCTCCCCGAGCTCCCGGGCCTGCACCCCTACTTCGAGGCCGAGCTCGAGTCGATCCGCGAGGCGGAGCTCGCGCTCGCGGAAGACGGGGACGTCGAGGCGGCGAAGCGCTTCGGGCTGCCCGACTCCCGGATCGCGCGCATCCTCGGGATCCCCGAGCACGAGGTGCGGCGGCGCCGGCCGGTTCCCGGGCGCCTCGCGGTCGATTCCTGCGCCGCCGAGTTCGAGGCCCGCACCCCGTACTACTACCTCTCCTACGAGGAGGGGGACTCGGCGAACGGCGGCTCCGGGCCGATCCTCATCCTCGGCTCGGGCCCCAACCGGATCGGCCAGGGGATCGAGTTCGACTACTGCTGCGTCCACGCGGCGCAGGCCTTCCGGCGGCTCGGCTACGAGGCGGTGCTCCTCAACTCGAACCCGGAGACCGTCTCGACCGACTACGACACGTCCGACCGGCTCTACCTGGAGCCCGTGACGCTCGAGCGGGCGCTCGACGTGTGCGCGATCGAGCAGCCGCTGGGTGTGGTGGTCACGCTGGGGGGCCAGACTCCGCTACGGATCGCGCACGGCCTGGCCGCGGAAGGCGTACCGCTCCTCGGCGACCCGCTCGGCGCGATCGACGCCGCCGAGGACAGGGGCAACTTCGCCCGCGTGCTCGAGGAGCTCGCGCTGCGAGCGCCGCGCTGGGGCGTCGCGGAGACGCGCGAGGAGGCGCTCGTGATCGCCGAGCGGATCGGCTACCCGGTGCTCGTCCGGCCTCACTACGTGCTCGGAGGGCGGCGGATGCGGGTCGTCCGCGCGCCGGACGAGCTCGAGATCCACGAGCCCTCGCTGGTCGACGAGTTCCTCGAGAACGCGCTCGAGCTCGACATCGACGTCCTCTGCGACGGCGAGCACGCCTGGGTGGCCGGCATCCTCGAGCACGTCGAGCCGGCCGGCGTCCATTCCGGCGACTCTGCCTGCGTGATCCCGGGGCCGTCGGTCACGGCGGATCTCGAGGCCGAGATCCGCCACATCGCCGGGAGCCTCTCCCGCCGGCTGGGCATTCGCGGTCTCCTCAACATGCAGCTGGCCGTCAAGGACGGTGAGCTCTCCGTGATCGAGGCGAACCCTCGCGCCTCGCGGACGGTTCCGTTCGTGGCGAAGGCGACCGGTGTACCGCTCGTCGATCTCGCCTGCCGGCTCATGCTGGGCGCCCGGCTCGCCGAGCTCGGCCTTCCGGAGCAGGCGACGCCGACGCGGGCCTGGGCGAAGGAGGCGATCTTCCCCGAGGACCGCTTCCCGGGCGCCGCCGACCGGGCCGCCGAGATGCGCTCGACCGGCGAGGTGATGGCCGGCGGAGAGACGGCGGTCGAGGCCTACCGGCGCGTGCTGCGCGCGGCCGGCCGCTCGTCGGTGTACGGGGCCGGGACGATCGGGCCGACGCTCCAGGAGCTCGCGTAAGCAGGATCGTCCGGCGCGGCCGCGAAGCTAACGGCCATGCCCGTCCCGCATCGCCGGAGCCTCGGTCTCGTCGCCCTGCTCGCGCTCGCCGGCGGCGTCGCCTGGCTGGCAGCCCTCGCTCCCTGGGCGGGCGCGACCTTCGGGGGCGGCAACGGCGTCATCGTCTTCGCAGCGCCGAACGGGGGCCAGATCGACCTGTACGCGACCGGCCCCGACGGGGCGACTCCGTCGAAGCTGACCGACGACGCGGCGTACGACCGCGACCCGGCCTTCTCGCCCGACGGCTCGAAGATCGCCTTCGCGAGCAACCGCGACGGCAACTTCGAGATCTACGTGATGGACGCGGACGGCACGGACGTCGTGCGGCTGACCGACGCGCCCGGCACGGACACCGACCCGAGCTGGTCGCCGGACGGCTCCCAGATCGTGTTCGTCTCCGACCGGCTCGGCGTCGCGTCGGAGATCGGCGAGTCGAACGACGAGATCTGGCTGATGAACGCCGACGGATCCGACCCGCGGCGTCTCACCGTCAACGTCACCCCCGACGACGACCCCGCCTTCTCCCCGGACGGCACGAAGATCGCGTTCGCGCGCTACAACGGCGGCTCGGCGTTCGACGTCTTCGTGATGGACGCGAACGGCCGCCACCAGCTGCCGCTCGCGACGGCCCCGGGCGACGACGAGCGGCCGAGCTGGTCTCCCGACGGGACGAAGATCGTGTTCAGCTCGCAGCGCGACGGCGGCACCGGGTACTTCGGCGGCGGCACGGGATCGATCTACGTGATGAGCTCAGACGGGAGCGGGCAGACCGGCCTGACCGCGGGCGGGAAGGACCGGGACCCGGCCTGGTCGCCCGACGGATCGCAGATCCTCTTCGTCAGCACGCGTTCCGGGTACGGCGATCTCTACGTGATCG
>JBBILK010000167.1:3432-6581 GCA_037444965.1 Actinomycetota bacterium
GCCGGGCTGACGAGGCTCGCGTCGACCGGGACGGCCGCGCTCGAGCCCGACTGGCAGGCCTTCCCGCCGGCTCCACCGCTCCCGCCGCCCGCGGGCTCGCCACCGCTGCTCGGGAACGGCTGCACGGTCGGCGGAACGGAGGGCGACGACGTGCTCGTCGGCACGCAAGGCCCGGACGTGATCTGCGGCTACGGCGGCGACGACGTCCTCCGCGGCCGCGGCGGCGACGACCGAATCCTCGGCGGCGCGGGCGACGACGACCTGTTCGGCGGCCCCGGCGACGACGAGCTCCTCGGCGGCTCCGGGCGGGACACGGCCGACGGCGGTACCGGCGGCGACGTCTGCAGAGCCGAGCGCCGCAGCGCCTGCTGACGCCCGCGCGGACCGGCGACAATACGCGACGGCTGTGAACCGTCTCGTCGTCGTTGCCCTGGCCGCGCTCGCGCTCGCCGCGCTCGTCGATGGCGTGAAGGGAGGCGACGGGGCGTCCTCCGGGCCGGCGGAGCGCACCTCCGGCTCACGTCGGGGCGCCGGCGTCGACCCGGCCCGGCTGCGCGGGCCCGACGTCCCCGTGCCCGGCGCCCTTCCCGGAACGCTCGTGGCCGCGACCGGAGAGGACTGCCGCCTGCGGACGGTCACCTTCTCGAGCGCTTCGGTCGGCGACGAGGGTGCGCCGACCGCCTGCAGGCTCTGGGTCTCGCCCGCGGGCGACGTCGCCGCTGTCGCGACGGCCCGGGCGAACGATCTGGTGCCACGCGCGATCGGCCTCGTGCGCCTCGCCGGCGGTGAGGGCCCGGAGCCGCTCGGCGTTGCCCGCGGCGCGCCGACCTGGGCTCCCGACGGATCTCGCCTCGCCTGGTGCGACTCCGAGCAGAGCTCCGTCGTACGCGAGCTCGCCGGCGGCGGCGAGCGGCGCGTCGAGGGCTGCAGCCCTCGTTTTGCCCCGGACGGGGCGCTCTACACGCTCGTGGAAGGCGGGCTCCTGCGCGACGGCGTCGCCGTGCTCGACGCCGGCAGCCTCGGGCAGGCCTTCGCCGAGCAGGCCGATTCCGGGACGGTCGAGATCGTCGGCTACGACGTCGGCCCGCAAGGCCTGCTCGCGGTCAGCGCGGTGCGGCACACCGAGAAGACGCGGGAGGCGGTTCTCGCGCTGCTCCGCGGCAACCGGCTCGAGGCGAGCGTGCAGCTTCCCGAGACGTCCCTTCGCACGGGCGCCGGCGGGCTCCTGCGCTTCAGTCCCGACGGCACGAAGCTCGCAGCGGCTCCGCCCGGCGGCGCCGGAAGCCTCAGCGTCGTCGACCTACGCCTGGGCACGCTCGTCCTGGCGGGAGTGCTCCAGCAGGGCTTTGCCTGGTCTCCGGACGGCGCCTGGCTCGCGCTCGCGATCCGGGAGCAAGTCCAGATCGTCGATGCGATCAGCGCGAAGCGCATCTACACGCTGCCGCTCGACGCGTCGGCTCTCGACTGGACCGGAGGGAGTTGAGCACTCCGCGTCTAACGGTGTGCTGGCACCCTGTACCGAGAGAGGACGCGTTCTGGGACTCCACGACACGTATGCCGCGGGCGGAAAGGAGTACGCGCGCTACCGGGGCGGGCGCGCTCCGCGCGCCTTCCTCGCGGGGTTCCTCTCGCTCCTCGTTCCCGGCGCGGGCCAGCTCTACGTCGGCCGCTACCGGCGCGGGCTGGCCATGCTCGCCGTGGCCGCGGCGATCGGCGCGACGGTGGTCGTCCTCTGGCGGCGGGAGCCCGTGCTCGTGCTCACGTGGCTCGTGCAGCCGGACGTCCTCCTCGGGCTGCTCGCGGCGATCGGGCTCGTGTTCGCGTTCCACCTGCACTGCTCGCTCGATGCGTACAAGCTCGCGCGCCGGGCCCGGATCGCGGCGGGCAGGCCCCGGGGCCGGCGCTCGGGGCGCGTCCTCGCCGTCTCGGTCCTCGCCGGGCTGCTCGCGGTCCCGTACGCGGCCGCCGCCTACTACGACTTCCGCGACTACGACCTGCTGACGTCCGTCTTCGCAGAGGAGGAGCCGCTCGACTACGTGGCTGCGCCGCCGCCGGCGGCCCCGCCGAGCCCCCCGTCGGGGGTTCAGCCCACGCTGCCCTCGGCCGAGCCGCCGGGGCCCGTGACGGGCGGGCCCGAGGCGCCCGTTGCGCCGACGACCGAGGCGGAGCCTGAGCCCGAGCCGGCCTCGTACTGGAAGGAGCGCGGTCGCCTGAACCTCCTGCTCGTCGGCGGCGATGCCGGGCCCGGGCGCTGGGGGCTTCGCACGGACACGATGATCGTGGTCAGCGTCAACCCGAAGAACGGGCAGGCGGCGCTCTTCAGCGTGCCGCGCAACCTCCAGAACGTGCCGTTCCCGCCGGGAGCGAACACGAGCCTCGAGACCTTCCCGGACATCCTGAACGCGCTCTGGGGCTACGCCGAGGCTCGCCCCGACCTCTTCCCGGGAGCGAAGCGTCCGGGCCCGACGGCGCTCAAGGCGACGATCGGCAACCTGCTCGGGCTCCGGATCGACTACTACGCCGCCGTCGACCTGCGCGGCTTCGTGGAGATGGTCGACGCGCTCGGCGGCGTCACCGTCAACGTCCAGAAGCGCGTCTACGACGCCGGCGTGTCGCCGCCCTACGAGGGCGAGCCGTGGATCGTCGTCGATCTCCAGCCGGGCCGCCACCACCTCGACGGCCGCCTCGCGCTCGGCTACGCGCGCACGCGCTGGGCGACGAGCGACTACGACCGGATGCAGCGCCAGCACTGCCTGATCCGGTCGCTGGCGCAGCAGGCGAACGCTCCGAAGCTCCTGCGCGGCTTCCCGAAGCTCGCCTCGGCCGTGAAGGAGTACGTCGAGACCGACATCCCCCTGCGCACGCTCCCGGACCTCGTCGAGCTCGTCGCGGAGCTCGATACGAAGCACATGGTGGGCGTCAGCTTCGTCCCGCCCCGGTTCAGCACCGGCTACGCCGACGTCGAGGCGATGCGCCAGGCCGTCCAGGACGCCCTCCGGAGGCGGGCCGGCGAGGACACGGACGTCGACGCGCTCGCCGGAAGCTGCGGCTAGTAGTCGCCGCGCTAGGCGGTCTTCTCGCCCTCGGCCGAGGCGGCGGCCGGCTGCACGGTCTCCTCGGCGATGACCTCGGCGATCGGTGGCTCGGCG